>JAATGD010000042.1 GCA_015654965.1 Hyphomicrobiales bacterium | reverse complement strand
CTTCAAGGCATCGAGCGCGGCAAGAATCGCATCTTCATGCGCGTCCTTGGAGGCAAAATCCTTGCGCGGGAAGATTTTTGTGGGAATGCCTGCGTTTTGCGCCTTTTGAACGCCGCCTGCCTCTGCCTTGTCTGAAAAGACCGCGATAATTTGCGCCGGATAATCGGGTGCCTCGGCAGCCTTGATCAGTGTCTCCATATTGGAGCCGCCGCCCGAGATGAAAATCACGACGCGTTTGCGGCTCATAATGCAAGGCTACCCTTATAGACGACGCCATCATTATCGCGCTTGATCATGCGGCCAAGGGTGACAACCTTTTCGCCTTCAGCTTCAAGGGCAGCAATGACCTCATCCACCTTGTCAGGTGTGACGACAGCAATCATGCCAATGCCGCAATTAAACGTCCGCAACATTTCTTCCGGCGCCACACCGCCCGTTTTGGCAAGCCATGAGAAGACGGCGGGAACGCTAATAGCTGAAAGATCGATTTCAGCCGCCAGATCGTCGGGCAGCACACGCGGAATATTGTCGGGAAAACCGCCACCGGTGATATGCGCCAGCGCCTTGATGCCGTCGCAAGCGCGGATTGCGGCAAGCAATGGCTTGACATAGATGCGGGTCGGCGTGAGCAGCGCTTCACCGAGCGTCGATCCTGACTGGAACGGCGCATCCGACTGCCAGCCGAGGCCGGAAACTTCGACGATGCGGCGCACCAGCGAAAAGCCGTTGGAATGAACGCCCGATGAGGCAAGACCCAGAATGACATCGCCTTCGCTGACATCGCCACGCGGCAGCAGACGGTCGCGTTCGGCGGCACCGACCGCAAAGCCCGCCAGATCATAATCGCCGGAACGATACATGCCGGGCATTTCGGCAGTCTCGCCGCCAATCAGCGCGCAGCCTGCCTGACGGCAGCCTTCGGCAATGCCGGAGACGATATCGACACCCTGATCGGGCGACAATTTGCCGGTTGCGAAATAATCGAGAAAGAACAGAGGCTCCGCGCCCTGTACCACGAGATCATTGACGCACATGGCCACGAGATCGATACCGACCGTATCGTGTTTGTCAGCGTCGATAGCGATTTTCAGCTTGGTGCCGACACCGTCATTGGCCGCCACCAGCACCGGATCTTTAAAGCCCGCGGCCTTGAGGTCGAACAAGCCGCCGAAACCGCCGATCTCGCCATCCGCACCCGCACGGCGCGTGGAGCGCACCAGCGGCTTGATCTTTTCGACCATCAGGTTTCCGGCATCGATATCGACGCCTGCCTGCGCATAAGTGAGGCCGTTCTTGCCCTCGGGATTGTTTTTTATGCTCATGGCCTGCTCCTGAAACTGGATGCCTGTCCGCGTGTTCGTCAAAATAATAGGATGTGGGGGCAATGCCATGAGATGGGACTTGCCGCAAGGTCAGGAAGCGCGAAAAGCGTCACTCTTTGCTGCTTTCCGCCGGATTTTATAAACTATAAGCCTTTTGCTGGCATCAACAGCAATCCTTGGCAATTTTTGCAGAGGCGTTTAATCTTGCGACAAAAGGTGCGTGGCATATTATGCGATTCTCAATCGTGTGGCCTGACACGCTTATCAAGAATGGAACCCCATGGTCAGGAAATCGCCCGCTACCACGCGTTCGCCCAAAAGCCCCGCGTCTTTGACCAAGAGTAAAGTCGTGCCGCAATCAAAAGCCACGGGCAGTGATGGCGATATCCACGTCAATGTCGCGGTGGGCGGTGGACTGACCAGCTCGACGGTCCGGCGACAGGCGCTGTTCTGGCTGGGGACGGCTGCGGTTTTCGCGCTGTTTCTGGTGATGTTCAGCTCGGTGCTGCTGCCATTCGTGGCGGGCATGGCGCTGGCCTATTTTCTCGATCCGGTCGCCGACCGGCTTGAGCGGCTCGGCCTGTCGCGACTGGCCGCAACCATTGCCATATTGCTGGTCTTCCTGCTGCTCCTCGTCATGGCGCTGATGATCATCGTGCCGGTTCTGGCGACGCAGTTGACCGATTTCATTTCCAGACTGCCCGGTTACATCACGCAATTGCAGTCGTTGCTTGCCAATGAAAATTCGCAGTGGCTCAAGCGCTATATCGGCATGGACAGCTCTACCATTCGCGACAATTTCAGCGCGCTGGTGCAGCAAGGCACGGGATTTCTGACGACCCTGTTGCAGTCGCTGTGGAATTCGGGGAAATCGCTCATCGATATTGCCGGGCTTTTCGTGGTGACGCCGGTGGTCGCTTTCTACATGCTGCTCGACTGGGACCGCATGGTCGCCAGGATCGATTCATGGGTGCCGCGTTCGCAAATCCATACCGTGCGCCAGATCGCACGCGAGATGGATGCGGCGGTGGCGGGATTCATTCGCGGGCAGGGCACCTTGTGCCTTGTCCTTGGCACCTATTACGCCATCGGCCTTACGCTAACGGGGCTTAATTTCGGCCTTTTGATCGGCTTTTTCGCCGGTCTTATTTCCTTCATCCCCTATATCGGGTCTTTCGTCGGGCTGGCGCTGGCCATCGGCGTGGCGCTGGTGCAGTTCTGGCCCGACTGGATCATGATCTGCGTGGTCGCGGCGGTGTTTTTCACCGGCCAGTTTCTGGAAGGAAACGTTCTTCAGCCTAAACTCGTCGGCTCCTCGGTCGGCTTGCATCCGGTCTGGCTGATGTTTGCGCTGTTTGCCTTCGGCTCGCTGTTCGGTTTCACTGGCATGCTGGTGGCCGTGCCTGCGGCGGCGGCTGTGGGCGTGCTTGTGCGCTTTGCGCTCAGCCGCTATCTGCAATCTCCAATGTATGACCCTGCCCGTCACAAGGCTGGTCAGGGGGAGCCGTATTCCGGCCCGCTGATCGAGGCAGGCCCTCAACACAATACAGGCCCAAAAAACGCCACAGGTAAGGAGATATGACAGCCAACCGCCGCCCCATAAGCCGATCAGGAGTCCGGTAATGCATGACGCGCCGCGTCAGATACCGCTGAACCTTGAGCATCAGCCGGGCTATCACCGCGAAGACCTGATCGTGACCGCATCCAACCGTGCCGCAGTCGATCTCATCGACCGATGGCCGGACTGGCTGTCGCCGGTGACGATTCTGGCCGGTCCCACGGGCGCGGGCAAGACGCATCTCGCGGAAATCTGGCGCGCGGGCACGGATGCGCTGCTGGTGGATCCTGTGCATATTTCGGATATTCACATCAATGCCGCTGCCGAGCGCACGGTGCTGATCAATGATATTGGCGGATCGCCCTTTGATGAAACCGGCCTGTTTCACCTCATCAACAGCGTGCGCCAGAATGCGGCCCTTGGTCCCGGCCCATCGCTGCTGATGACCTCGCAACGCCTGCCTGCAAACTGGAATGTCAAGCTGCCTGATCTGGCCTCGCGCCTCAAGGCGGCAACGGTGGTGGAAATCGCAGCCCCCGACGATCTGCTTCTGTCGGGCGTCATGCATAAACTCTTTGCCGACCGGCAGGTCAGTGTCGAGCCGCATGTGGTGAGCTATCTGGTCAGCCGCATCGAGCGTTCGTTGCGTACTGTCATCGATATTGTCGATCAACTCGATAGCGCTGCCCTTGAGCAGAAAACGCGCATCACGCGCGCGCTTGCGGCACAAGTTCTGGCGGCCAATGACGGCAGGGAAGGGGCATGACAGTCGCAGTCACGGGGGCGGGTGGCTTTGTCGGCTCTGCCGTCCTACGTGTGCTTGAAGAAGCTGGATTGCCATCTCTGCCCCTGTCGCGCCACGATCTTGCACAAGCGGATTTTTCGGGCATTGAAACCGTCATTCATTGCGCGGCCCTTGCCCATCGCACCGGCAAGGAACGTCCGGGTGAAGATGCGTTTGATGCGGTCAATCATAGGCTTGTCGTGGAACTCGCCAATCGGGCCAAGGCTACGGGCGTCAAACGCTTTGTCTTCGTCTCCACCATTTATACAGTTGCAGGCAACCCGATGCCGCTGACACCCGATATGCCGCTTCGCCCGCGTGAAGGCGACGCCTATGCCATCGCCAAGGCGAGAGCCGAAGCGGCACTTCTGGCTATGGACGGCATTGAGATTGTCATCGCACGCCCGACACTGATTTATGGGCCTGATGCCCGCGCGAACCTCAAAGCATTGATGCGGCTGTGCGACAGCCCGCTTCCGCTGCCATTCGGATTTGCCAATAATTGCCGCAGCCTTGTGTCGTTAAAGAATGCGGCACGCGCTCTGGTGTTTTTATCAAATGCGCCAACGCAAAAAGTCGCAGGCCGCATATTTCATCTTGCCGAAGCTGAACCACGCTCGACACGCGAGATCATTACCAAAGCGCGCAAAACCATGGGGCGAGGGGCAAGACTTCTGCCGGTTCCTTTGTGGATGATGAAGCTTGCTCTCACCATGCTCGGCAAAAAGGGGCTTTACGACCAGCTTTTCGGCAATTTTATTGTCGATGGCTCTGCGCTGACAAAAGCAGGCTTTGACTATTTGCCCGGCGACCCGGAATTGGCCGCCATGGCGCTTGCGTCCCGCAAAAATTAGTTCTTTTCACCAACAGCTTTGGGCGGCTTGATGTGCGTCTGTGGCTTTGCGGGCGCTTTGGCAGCTGCTTGCGGTTTTTTGACGACCGAACCCGTCACGAGCGACGCGCTGTCGGGCTTGTTCCTGCCGCCAATCAACTGGTCTTCATGCACCCAGCCGATCATGTTTGTCTTGGGAACGATGACGCGATGCCAGCGTCCGGTCTTGCCGTAAGAGCGCATTTCTCGGCCCTTTTCGACCGTGCCGATGCCGGGTGATTTGTTCCATGCGTTCTTGTGAATGACGAGGCGCGTTCTGGCATGAACGACCGAAGGCGAATGGGCGGTAGTATTGACGCCGCGCGGCGGCAAGGCGGGTTGTGGCGCTGCATTGATTTTGGCTGCGGGAGCGGGCGGTTTGACCGGCTCGATTGCTGCCTGTTGCACAGGCTTTTGCAGCGCGGACGCGACCGGCACCACAGGACGCGGCGCGGGGGGCATGACCGCAACCTGTTCCTTGGCTTGGGGCTTTGCAACGGGGGCCTGCTGGACCACCACGGGCCTGTTGTCTGTCCGCTGGGGTGCAGATGGCGCAGGCCTGGACAGGTGGCCTTCAAAAAGGGAGGAGAGAGCGGCCTGCGGGCTTTTATGCTGTGACGTCGCCCACAGGCTGAAAGCGCCGACCCCCAGAATGGCGGCCAGCGTCAACACGGGCGCAGACGAACCCGACCCACTTTTGCGCCGTGTTCGGCGCTTGGGTGAATGGGTGTTGCGTTTGCGTGCAGCCATGTTTCTGCCCTCATCCGAATCGTGATGGAGACAGGCTAACAAGTCTTTCTTCGCATTTCGTTACCGGATGAAGAGGATCAGACCGAGCGCGTCAGCCCACCATCCACGCGCAGGTTCTGCCCCGTAATATAGGCAGCACCATCAGAGGCGAGAAAACTGATGGTGGCGGCGATTTCTTCCGATGTGCCATAACGGCCAAGCGGTACGCTGTCGCGGCGCTCGTCGGTCGCGGGCAGGCTGTCGATCCAGCCCGGCAGGACATTGTTCATACGGATATTGTCGGGTGCATAGCTGTCGGCAAAGAGTTTTGTAAATGAGGCCAGACCCGCACGGAAGACGGCGGATGTCGGAAACATGGCGCTGGGTTCAAAGGTCCATGCGGATGAAATATTGATGATGGTGCCGGACTTCTGTTTTTGCATGGTGGGAACCACAAGCCGTGTCGGGCGCACGACATTGAGGAAATAGGTACCTAACCCCTTGTGCCAGTCTTCATCGCTGATATCGAGGAGGGGCGCGCGCGGCCCATGACCGGCGCTATTGACCAGCACGTCGATGCGGCCCCATTTTTCCAAGGTTTGATCGACAAGTTTCTTGAGATCGTCCTGCGACTGGTTCGAGCCGGTCACGCCAATGCCGCCAAGTTCCCTGGCCAGTGCTTCGCCCTTGCCGGATGAGGAGAGGATTGCCACCGCAAACCCGTCCTGCGCCAGACGTTTTGCTGCCGCAGCCCCCATGCCGCTGCCGCCCGCCGTAATGATCGCGACTTTTTGCGTTGCCATCCTGAGTACCTTTCGTTCTGATTTGGTTACGGGAAAGGTAAGACGTGAGGCGCGAAAGCCAAATGAATTTTGTTGAACAACAAGCGTTGGGAACAATAAAAAACGCCGCTTGCGCGGCGTTTTCAAAGCGATGCGGCAGGATTATCCCTGTGCAGATGTTTTATCGTCAAAGGACGGCTCGCCTGAAACCTGTTCATCGGGTGTCTGGCGATTTTCATTCGCTTCGACCGCATTGCGCAGTTGTGCCCATTCGCGTTCGTGACGACGATAAAGTTCATCGGAATCAGTCTGGATTGCCATGTCGAACCTCCGTTAATTGGCAACGTGCATAACATGGCCCTTGCCCGATCGTTGCATCACAAAGCGTAAGCGTTTGAAATCTTAATCGGTTAATATGTTTATCGCGCTACGGGAGCCTAGTTTTCCTCCACCGAAACGCCGCCTTCTCCGATTTTCAACTCAATCCCCGCCGGCTTGGTTTCTTCGCGATAGACATAGACGCCAAGGCCTACAGCCACCACGACCAGCGCACCGATAATCAGATAAAGCCCGTTTCTGTTCATATTTTAGCTCCTGCTTGATAATTCAGCAGGATCAACGTCTGAAAGCCGAACTGGTTCCTGAAACAGCCCCGTGCGGGCAAAAACCCGCACGGGGGTAGGGGGTTAGTGGGGCACGACAGGGATGGTTTCTGCCGGAACCATATCGGTGAATGGCGGCAGATAGGCCTGTGCCATCACCAGAACGCCGACGAGGGAGGCCAGTGCGATGGAATGGAAGAACACGTAGCGCAGGATTTTCGATTCGTGTCCGTACCATTGCGTTGCGGTCGATGCGACCACGATGGACTGCGCATCGATCATCTTGCCCATGACGCCACCCGATGAATTGGCCGCGGCCATCAGAACCGGCGAAAGCCCCAGTTGTTCGGCGGTGATTTTCTGCAAGCCGCCGAAAAGCACATTGGATGACGTGTCCGATCCGGTCAGGGCGACCCCGAGCCAGCCCAGCATCGCGCCGAAGAACGGATAGATCCAGCCGGTCTGCGCGAAAGCAAGCCCAAGGGCTGCGTCCGTGCCCGAATAGCGTGTCACAAAACCAAGCGCCAGCATGGCCGCAATGGTGATGAGCGAAAAGCGCACCACATAGGCGGTCTTTGCATATTCCCGCAGCATTTTCAGCGGATTGAAGCCGAGAACCAGCCCGCCGACAAGGGCCGAAAGCAGGATACCCGTTCCCGTGGCCGAGAGAATGTTGAAGCTGTAGACGGCTGCTTCCGCATGCGCTTCGGCGACAACGGGAGGCACCTTGAACACCAGATTATGCAGGTAAGGGACCGGGATTTTCGGTGCCCAGAGCGAATCGAGCCATGCGCGGAACTGCGGCGTTCCCCACAGGAAAACGAAGATCGACAGGATCAGCCACGGAAGCCATGCGCGGAACACCGTGCCGCTCTCGTGTCTGGGCGGCGCCACATAAGGCGCGTTCGCTTCTTCGCCTTCCTTGCCGGTCGAGGTCCAGATGCGTCTGGGTTGCCAGATGCGCAGGAAACCGGCCAGCGCTGCCATCGAACAGACGGCGGCAATCACATCGACCAGCCATGGCCCGTGGAAATTGGACACCAGATATTGCGGGACGGCGAAGGCGACGCCTGCGATCAGCAGCGCAGGCCAGACTTCGAGCATCCCTTTACGCCCGGCAAAGGCCCAGATCAGCCAGAACGGCACGATGACCGAGAAGAACGGCAACTGACGCCCGATCATGCCCGACAACTGCATGAGGTCGATGCCGGTGACAGCCGAAAGCGCGATGACCGGTGTTCCGAGCGCGCCATAGGCGACGGGGGCCGTGTTGGCGATCAGCGACAGGCCAGCGGCGGGCAGGGGCGCAAAGCCCAGTCCCATGAGCATGGCGGCGGTGACGGCGACGGGTGTTCCGAAACCGGCAGCGCCTTCAAAGAAAGCACCGAACGAGAAGGCGATGAACAGAAGCTGCAGGCGACGGTCGGGCGTGATGCCGGCAATGGAATCGCGCAGGATGTTGAACTGCCCGGTCTGCTCGGTGAGACGGTAGAGAAAGATGACGTTGAGAATGATCCAGCCGATCGGCAGGAGGCCATAGGCCGCGCCATAGACGGCAGTGGCTCCGGCCTTGTCGACGGGCATTCCAAATCCGACGACGGCAATGACGAGTGCTGCCAACAGGCCAAGGATTGCGGCGGTATGGGCTTTCATATGCAGAAAGCCTATGCCGCCTAAAAGGACGACGATGGGTAGTGCCGCAAGCAATGTCGACCAGAACATGCTGCCCAATGGGTCATAGACTTGATTCCAGGTCATGGTTCCTCCCTTCCCGGATCTGAAAAAGTTCCTCTCTTTCATGCAAAATGGCCCATCGGGTTTTGGCCGATGGATGTGCAATGATCGATCCTCTCCCAGAACCATTGCAGATCACCAACTTATGCAGGCCGATAATTGGTAAACTTACTTTACCGGTACTGTCAATTCGGGACGGTCTGCTACTTTAGGCAGGCTTTTGTCGCCTATGAAGAGTCATGAGATTGAGGGCGAGCGTTACACAGCCCCGTGGCTGTAGTGAAAGCCCGTGGTTGTTTTGAAAGATTTCGTGGTGGCCTATCGCGTAAAACCGGAACAATCGGCAATGTGCCGCGTTCTTTGAAAAGAGCAGAAAATAAAGATCAAAGTGACAGGGAGATAAATATGCTGAAAGGTGGCTTGCTTTGGTTGATCGGTATTCCAATCCCGATCGTGATTATATTGTGGTTGCTGGGCTATCTTTCCTGATTGCTTTATCAATACATACGACCAGATTTTTGGCTGGGCGCAAAATGAGCATTTGCGCAATATCTCTCTTTGGGAAGGGTTTCAGTGCCGCCGCGAATGCACGATGACGGCAATGGCGAGACCCGCAAGCCCGACGGCGATAAGGCCCTGAAATATGAAAGCCCAGGTCATCATGATGTGTTTCCTTTAACAGGCGCAGTTAGATTGCGGTAAAGCCGCCTTCAAGATCGGCGATAAGATCCTGCGTATCTTCAAGGCCGATCTGCAAGCGCAGCACGGGACCGGGATATTTGCCTTTGGCAATCGTCCTGTCGCTCATATGAACTTCGAGCGCAAGGCTTTGATAGCCGCCCCATGAATAGCCGAGCCCGAAAAGTTTGAGCGTATTGAGGAAAGCATAGGCCTCTTTGTGTCCGCCTTGCTTGAGAACGAAGGAAAAGACCCCCGACGACCCGCTGAAATCGCGCTTCCAGATTTCATGGCCGGGATGGCTTTCAAGCGCCGGATGCAGCACCCGCGCGACCGCCGGATGATTTTCCAGCCAACGGGCGATTTCAAGCGCGCTTTTGCGGTGGTGTTCGAGCCTGATGCCCATCGTGCGCATACCGCGCAGGATCTGGTAGGCGTCGTCGGGGGCGGCGCACAGCCCCAGCGTGCCATGGGTTTCAAGCAATTGCGGCCAGCATTTTTCATTCGCCGAAATGGTTCCGAACAGGATGTCGGAATGGCCCGAGGGGTATTTTGTCGATGCCTGGATGCTGATGTCGACACCGAAGTCGAGCGCCTTGAAATAGACCGCCGTCGCCCAGGTATTGTCCATCATGACGATGGCACCGACCTTGTGCGCGGCGTCAGCGATGGCGGGAATATCCTGCACCTCGAACGTGTTGGAACCCGGCGATTCGGTGAAGACGACTTTTGTGTTCTCACGCATGAGTTTCTCAATGCCCGCGCCGATTTCCGGGTCGTAATATTCGACCTCCACACCCATGCGCTTGAGGATCGTATCGGCGAAATGCCGGGTGGGATTATAGATGGAATCGACCAGCAGCGCGTGATCGCCGGACGACAGGAAGGCAAGCAGCGGGATGGTGACGGCGGCAAGGCCCGAAGGCACGCAGACGGTTCCCGCCGAACCTTCCAGCGCGTCGATCGCCTCGCAAAGCGCCTTGCTGGTCGGTGTGCCGCGTGTGCCGTAAGTATATTCCTGCCCGCCACGCGCCATGGTCTGCGCATCGGGAAAAAGCACCGTGGAAGCGCGCACGACAGGCGGGTTCACAAAGCCATGATAATCGCGCGGCTCGTAACCATCATGCGTCAGACGCGTATTGATGCCCAGTTTCGATCCTTTGTCCTGCTGCTTAGCCACGAAATTGCCTCCAGAGCGTGTTGCATGCTGTCGCGACGATTCTGTTTGATAATGATGTTCTAGAGCATAATTGGGCACGAGTGAAACAGGGATCGACCGATAATGGCTGTTAAAACCGTTGAATTTCGACAGCCTCGCATGGAATGAAAAGGATGATTGATCAATGACGGTATCGGACATGACAGAGGTTCTTCTCACACCGGTCCGTGCCATGCGTGAACTTGCCCGTGGATTGTCGCGTTCGCCCTATGAAGGAGCGCCATCGTCCTGGACGCTGGAAATGACGGCACTCGTCGCTGTTCTCATCTTCATCATTCCGGTCCTGCATCTCTGGGATGCCGATATCGTTCGCACCCTTTCGCAAAGCAGCAATAGCGTGATGGTCATCCTGCGCACGATCACCGATGCGATCCGTACGCTCATCTGGCTGGGCGTGGCGCTCTTCATCTGGATTGCGAGCGCTTTCATGCTGTCTTCTGCCTTTGAGACACGATTGCGCGAAACCCTCATGCGCCTGCATGGCTGGGCGACATTGGTGCTGGTATCGATTCTGGTCGGCAGTATTCCTCTGGAATTGGGTAAACTCGCCATCGGTCGCGCACGCCCGTTCCTGCTCGATGAGCAGGGCGCTTTCTCTTTTTCGCCGTTCAGAGGCGAATATCTTTATGAAAGCTTTCCTTCCGGGCATTCGATGATGGCCGGGATCATGATGGTTTCGCTGTGGATATTTTTGCCGCGCTGGCGTCTCTTGAGCGCGCCGGTCTGTGTGCTTTTCTGCATCAGCAGGCTGGCTGCGGGCGCGCATTTCCCCACCGACATTGTGGCAGGTTGTGCCATCGGTTTCGTCGCAACCTGGTGGGTGGCGCGCTTCATGGCGACGCGCAATATTATTTTTTCGGTTTCCCGCGAACGCGCTTTCCCTGTCCTGTGATTCTCGCGAATCGTGACCGCTTTTCATGCACTGTGATCGGGATATTATCGTACAACACATTGTTTTTGTTTCTTGGAATTTGTGAGGAGCACATGTTTTTGCGCATATGAGAAAATATGAATATATGAAGGCGATAAACCGAAAATCATGTAAAAAATGCTCTGGCCGAATGCGGGTTTTACACGGATAGGTTTTTTTGTTTCCGATAACACCTTGACCAATGCCAAAATTTCGCCTTCGATAAGGCGGTGAAAGTGACAGGCTCGTCACTGCGCTCAGGATTGAATGGAAGGCCGTTAAAACGGTCTCGGGCGAGGGGCAACCTGTCACGGTATGGGTTTGATGGGCAAGTGGCGGTCAGGGGAACGATCTCACGTCCATTCCATGATTATAAGCAATAAGAGATGCGTGGAGCGATCCGCTCCGGCTCACAGGGAACATAAAGGTTGCAGGCGAGATGAAAAAAACTCTCATGACGGGTGTGTTGGGTGCGGTGGCGTTTGTCGGTGCTGCTTCGGGAGCATCTGCGGATACGCTTTCCGATGTGAAGGCAAAAGGGTTTCTGCAATGCGGCGCCAATACGGGCGTGATCGGCTTTGCCGCCCCCAATGACAAGGGCGAGTGGTCCGGTATCGACGTTGATTATTGCCGCGCTGTGGCTGCGGCGATTTTCGGTGATCCGACCAAGGTGAAGTTCACGCCATTGAACGCCAAGGAACGCTTTACGGCGATTCAGTCGGGCGAAGTGGACGTTCTGATCCGCAACACCACATGGACCATCAGCCGCGATACCTCGCTGGGCCTGGATTTTACCGGCGTCAATTTTTATGACGGCCAGGGCTTCATGATCAATTCCAAGAAGCTTTCGGGCATCAATTCGGCCTTGCAGCTTTCGGGCGCGTCCATCTGCGTTCAGGCGGGCACGACGACCGAGCTGAACATGGCCGACTATTTCCGCGCCAACAAGATGGAATATAATCCGGTCGTCTTCGAGAAGCTCGAGGAAGCCAATGCCGCTTACGATTCCGGTCGTTGCGATGCCTACACCACCGACCAGTCGCAGCTTTACGCCGTTCGTCTGACGCTTGCCAATCCCGATGACCATGTCATCCTGCCGGAAGTCATTTCCAAGGAACCGTTGGGCCCGGCTGTGCGTCAGGGTGATTCCAAATGGGCCGACGTTATCCGCTGGACGCATTTTGCGCTTTTGAATGCCGAGGAATTCGGCATCACGCAGGCCAATATCGAAGAGATGAAGAATTCCGACAACCCGGAAATCAAGCGTATCCTCGGCACGGAAGCCGATACCAAGATCGGCACCGATCTCGGACTGACCAATGACTGGGTCGTCAATATCATCAAGGCTGTCGGCAATTACGGTGAGATTTTCGACCGCAATGTCGGTGCGGGAAGCGCGCTCAAGATCGCGCGTGGCCTCAATGCGCAGTGGAACAAGGGCGGTCTGCAATATGGCATGCCGATCCGTTAAGGTTGGCGGTTTTGCATAATCGGTAAAAGGGGCGGGTACCCCAGAGAATTCAGGCATGCGTTTCAAGGCAATATCCTGGAAATCGCCTAGAAACCGTTTGCGTGAGGGGTGCCCGTCGCATTTGCCGATCGTTACGTATTAGGTGTGATAAATTGCCAGCTTGTTGTGGGGCGATAGTTGTTCTCATTTTTTAAAAGCAGGGACAATAAAGCAGTGGCAATCAGGACAATACGGACGGACAGACCAGCTTCTCTTGCAATCAACCCATGTCCTGCCTCCTGACGATCAGATCAGGGCAGGAGGGTTCGGCATTCGCATCGGTTTTGAAATCGGACCGGGTTCACCGGTCGCTTTTGACAACGATTTGCAGCCGTTAGAGCGCGCGTCGCGTCCATCCGGACGCTACACAAGGCGCTCTGACCTATTTTATCTACGCATCGTGCTTTCCGAAAATCGTGAGCGATTTTTGGGTCGATGCTGTAAAATACAGGAAACATATGGCTTCCTCTTCTGCAGCTCAACCTCGCCCCGATAGTGGCGGAACGTCACTCCTGTATGATCCGCGTGCGCGCGGCATCTTCTATCAGGTGCTTGTCTTTGGCGTGGTCATTGCCTTTATTTACTGGATCGTCGGCAATACGGTCTCCAATCTGCAACGGGCCAATATTGCCTCGGGTTTCGGTTTTCTCAATGGCCGCGCCGGTTTCGACGTTGGCCAGTCGCTCATCCCCTATTCAAGCGATTCCACCTATGGCCGCGCCATTCTGGTCGGTGTGCTCAACACGCTTTATGTGGCAGCCCTTGGTGTGATCACCGCTTCCATCATCGGCTTTCTGGTCGGCATCTGGCGGCTGTCGCGCAACTGGCTGATCCGCAAGGTCTGCACGGTCTATGTCGAGGTGTTCCGCAATATTCCGCCATTGCTGGTTATTTTCTTCTGGTATTTCGGCGTGATCTCGGTGCTGCCGCCGGTGCGCGAAAGCCTGTCGCTGCCGCTTGCGACCTATATCAACAATCGCGGCTTCTTCATGCCCGCACCCGTCTGGGGCGAGGGCGCATGGCTGTTGCCTGTTGCCTTTCTGGTCGGCATTGTTGCCTCGTTTTTTCTTGCCCGCTGGGCGAAGCGCCGGCAGATGCGAACCGGGCAGCCGTTTCGCACGGTGCTTGCATCCCTTGGCCTCATCATCGGCCTGCCGCTTCTGGCCTTCATCGCAACCGGCTTTCCGGTGAGTTTCGACCTGCCGAAACTTGGCACCTTCAATCTTTCGGGCGGCGCGCAGGTCAAGCCTGAATTTCTGGCGCTATTCCTTGCCCTGTCCTTTTATACCGCTTCCTTCATTGCCGAAACGGTGCGTGGCGGCATTCTGGGCGTCAGCAAGGGGCAGACGGAAGCAGCCGCTGCGGTCGGCCTTCGTCCCGGTCTCACCATGCGGCTGATCATCGTGCCGCAGGCCTTGCGCCTGATCATTCCGCCGCTCTCGAGCCAATATCTGAACCTGATCAAGAACTCTTCGCTGGCCATTGCCATCGGCTATCCCGATCTGGTCGCCGTGGGCGGCACGATCCTCAACCAGACCGGACAGTCGGTTGAAGTCGTGGCCGTCTGGATGGTGATTTATCTGGGCATCAGCCTGGTGATTTCCGGCCTGATGAACTGGTTCAATGCGAAAATGGCGCTGGTGGAGAGATAAGATGGAAGAAAACAATCTCCAATATGTCCGCGAGCACATGGTCGCCGGTGAAACGCCGCCCGGTTCCGTGCACGGGATCGGATACTGGCTGCGGGTCAATCTGTTCGCAACGCCCGTCGATAGCGTGCTGACGATTTTTGGCTTGCTGCTGCTGGGCTGGTTCCTGCCATCGGTGATCCAGTGGCTGTTCATCAATGCCGCATGGACCGGTAGCGGCCGCGAGGCGTGTCTCACGGTCGCGCAGGGCGGCACACAGCCGGAAGGCTGGTCGGGCGCCTGCTGGGCCTTCGTTCAGGCCAAATACCAGCAATTCATCTATGGGCGCTATCCGTTCGCTGAACGCTGGCGCGTCGATGTGACCGCGCTGCTGTTTGTGGTGCTGCTGGTGCCTTTGCTGATCCCCAAGGCGCCGCACAAGGTGTTGAACGCCGTGCTGCTGTTCATCGTCTTGCCGATTGTAGCCTATTTTCTGCTGCTGGGCGGCCATTTCGGCCTACCGCATGTGGAGACGGCGCTGTGGGGCGGGCTTCTGGTCACGCTGGTCCTGTCCTTTGTCGGCATCGCCGTATCCCTGCCGCTGGGTGTGATCCTGGCGCTCGGGCGACGCTCGCACCTGCCGGTCATCAGGACGCTGTCGATCATCTTTATCGAAACGGTGCGTGGCGTGCCGCTGGTCACCGTGCTGTTCATGGCCAGCGTGATGCTGCCCTTGTTCCTGCCGCCGGGCGTGTCGTTCGACAAGCTGATGCGCGCGCTGATCGGTGTGGCGCTGTTTGCTTCCGCCTATATGGCCGAAGTGGTGCGTGGCGGGCTTCAGGCCATTCCGCGCGGGCAATATGAGGGGGGGGATGCGCTGGGGCTGAGCTATTGGCAGAAAACCGGCCTCATCGTCCTGCCGCAGGCGCTGAAACTGTCGATACCGGGGATCGTGAACACCTTCATCGGCCTGTTCAAGGATACGAGCCTCGTCTACATCATCGGCATGTTCGATCTTCTGGGCATCGTTCGCCAGAATTTCTCCGATGCCAACTGGGCGTCACCGCAGACCCCTGCAACGGGCCTTGTTTTTGCGGGCTTCATTTTCTGGATTTTCTGTTTCGCCATGTCGCGTTACTCGATATTCATGGAACGAAGGCTCGACACGGGTCACAAGCGATAAAAAGAACAAAAGGGAATAATGATCATGAGTGCACAAAGCGCCCTCCCGCAAACCGATCTCGGTGTCGAAGTCGACCGTTCAAAGCTGGAAGTCTCGAAAACCGATGTCGCCATCGAAATCGTCAACATGCACAAATGGTATGGTGATTTCCACGTTTTGCGCGACATCAACCTGAAAGTCATGCGCGGCGAACGCATCGTGGTGGCAGGACCTTCCGGCTCGGGCAAATCCACGATGATCCGCTGCATCAACCGTCTGGAAGAGCACCAGAAAGGTCAGATCATAGTCGATGGGATCGAGCTGACCAACGATCTGAAAAAGATCGACGAAGTGCGCCGTGAAGTCGGCATGGTGTTCCAGCACTTCAACCTCTTCCCGCATCTGACCATTCTTGAAAACTGTACGCTGGCGCCGATCTGGGTGCGCAAGATGCCCAAGAAAAAGGCGGAAGAAATCGCCATGCATTATCTGGAGCGGGTCAAGATTCCCGAACAGGCCAATAAATATCCGGG
>JAATGD010000041.1 GCA_015654965.1 Hyphomicrobiales bacterium | reverse complement strand
GCTCGACCGTGCATCTGAATGCCCATTCGGCCATTAAGGTGCATATCGATGGCAAGGAACGGCACATCGCATTGCTGCGTGGCGAGGCTTATTTTGAAGTAGCACCTGACCCGGCCCGACCTTTCAGCGTTGCAGCAGGCAACGGCGAAACACTCGCCCTTGGTACGGCGTTCAATGTGAACCTCAAGGATGAGGGCGTTGATGTCACGGTCACACATCATGCCGTGAAAGTACATGCGGCCCCTCTCCCTCATGATGAGGCCGCGCCCTCAAGCCTGCGACTGGAGCAGGGTTTCAGTGTTTCCTATGATGAGAATGGCGGGATAGGAACGGCCACGCCTGTCGATCTGGAACTGGCAGCGCCCTGGCGCAACGGCCGTTTGATTTTCGAGAACCGCCCGCTTGGTGAGGTGGTTGAGGAAATCGCCCGTCATCTACCGGGAAAAGTCATGATTGCAAGCGCTGCCTTGCGTGAACGCCGCATCACCGGCACCTTTGATCTGACGGCGCCCGATCAGGCTTTTGATGATTTCATCACCGCCTTTGATCTCAAGGCCGTCAGGGCCAGCCGCTGGCTCACCGTGCTGCATCCATAATTTTTTTCACGTGCCATGTCCTTAATCGCGAAGCCCATTCGTCCTTAAAGGGAAAAGCATTGCGAGCGTTCACAAATGCGCCCTGCAATGCTCCCGCCCAGCGCCTTTAACCCCAGCGCCTTTAACGTTGAGACAGGTCTCAGACATGGACATTTCATCTTCGCGCCGCTTCAAAGCCCGCCTCCGCCCGCTCCTTGCTTCGCTTCTGCTCGGCACGACCGCCCTGGCTGTCGTGACCGCCTCGCCTGCCACGGCACAATCCACAAGTCGCAGCGTCTCGATCAGCATTCCCTCAGGCCCGCTTTCAAGCGGCCTCAACCGGCTGGCGATCCAGACCGGACTTCAGATCGCTTTTGATGCCTCAATCACAAACGGCCTGAACACAAATGGCGTACGCGGGACAATGACGCCGGAGCAAGCGCTATCCATGATGCTGGATAAGACCGGCATCGATTATCGCTTCACGGGCACCCGCACGGTTCGTCTTGAACGCCCGGATATCAACACGGGCAATGCGGCAGGAGCCGCGGAAGGGGCCGTGCAGCTCGACACCATCCTGCTGCGCCGCCTCACGGGAAATGATTTTTCCGGCCTTGATCCGCGCGTTTCGCAGATAAGCTCAGAGCAGATACAGCAGGCACAGGCGAGCACGATCCCCGAACTCATCAAGCGGACCCCGGGCGTTTCGGCACTGGGCGGCGTGCGTAGTGAGGGCCAGTCGATTTCCATTCGCGGCTTTTCGCGCCAGTCGGATGTACGCGTCTTGCTCGATGGCGCACCGAAGAATTTTGAAAAATACGATCAGGGTACGGTGTTTGTTGAGCCTGAACTGCTCAAGCGTGTCGAGATTGAAAAGGGCGCGACATCTGTTCGTTACGGCAATGGCGGTTTTGGCGGCACGGTGAAGCTTGAAAGCAAGGATGCCGCCGACATGCTACGCGAAGGCGAAAGCTGGGGCGTCTGGGGCAAGACGGCTTATCAGACCGCCAACAAGCAGTTTCTGGAAACCGGCGCGATTTACGGACGTTCCAATCTGGGAACGGCCATGACATTTGACGGCCTTGCCAGCGTCACATGGCGCAAGGGCGACAATATGCGCATCGGCGGCGGCGAGATCTACAACCATTCCGATTCCGAACTGACCTCGTTTTCAGGAAAAGTTTCGGGCGAATATGGCGGCCACAAGGTCAAGGCCTCCATCCTTTATGGGCTTTCGGACAATTGGGGACCGGTTGCCGCCATTCGCGGTCAGGTCATGCCCAGCGATTACCAGATCGGTCTTTATGGCTATAAGGAAGCCATGCGCAGAATGCTGGCCCGCCGGGAGCTGAAGGATTTCACCTCGACGGTTGAGCACACTTATGATGGCGACAGCGATCTGGTGAACACGCGCATCATGGCCAGCTATTCCTCGACGCTGCAACATGCGACGCGGCCTGATGACGTGCCGGGTTCTGCCTCGACGGGCGGCACTGAAAATGAAGCCAAATATTCCGATTTTCATATCGAGGCTGAAAACACGTCGAATTTCTCTCTGGGCGGCATCGAGCACAGCCTCAATTACGGCTTGCAGTTCAACCATCATGTGCGTGACGTGATGATGTTCGACATCACCAAGGAAAAAGACGCCAAATATAATTATGGCTATTATGCCCCGTGGTTCATGCCGGAAGGCACGCAGGACGTTACCTCGTTCTTCATCCGCGACCGCATGGCGATCACCGACAAACTGACCATCACGCCGGGCGTGCGCTATGATCATGTGCGCTCCGAGGGCGTACCCAATATGGCCGAACTCTATAATGATGCGGCTGCGGGCCATGATTATTCCGCAACCTCCCATCACGGTTTCACACCGGGGTTGAGCGTTTCCTATCAGCTCAATCCGTCCCTGCGCCTGTTTGCCGACTGGGCCTATGCGTTTCGCGCGCCCAATATCGATGAAATCTATTCAACGCAGAGCGGTCGCACCAAGGCTTCGGGCACCAGTCCCGACCTGAAAGCCGAGCGCAACAACACCATCAATATCGGTGCCGATATTTCGTTTGATGGTGTGCTGACGCCAAGCGACGTGCTGATGCTGCGCGGTTCGTTCTTCAACAACCACGTTACCAATCCCGTAACACGGCGCTTTGGCACCAAAAATCTGGCCGGTCTGGCAAATGGCGAAGTGCCGTTCTACTGGAACACGCCGTCCTATTATACGCGCGGTATCGAGCTGGAGATGCATTACGAAAACGAGCGCATGTTTGCCGATGCCGCCTTCACCTATATGACCGGCCATCGCAAGGGCGCGATCAATGATGTTTATGGTCCCAGCACCTATGTCAACGACCTGATGCCGACGACGCTTGTCACAACGCTCGGCTACAAGCTACCGGATTACGACATCAATTTCGGCTGGACCGGAACCTTTGTCGATCGTCAGGAAAAGACCCCCTATAATCAGGGCGGCATCACCTATGCGCGTCCCGAAAGCCCCGGCTATGCCGTGCATGACCTGTTTTTCAACTGGACGCCCAGCGAAGGCCTGATGAAGGATTCCGCATTGCGTCTGGCGCTCGAAAACATCTTCGACAAGGAATATGAGCCTTATCTGAGCGATGGCATTTCAGCCATGCCGGGGCGTAATTTCAAGGTTTCCTTCAGCCGCAAGTTCTGAACCACTAAGTATAGAAGCCCGCGTCATAAATCAAAACTTGGCGCGGGTTCAATCACGACACCCGCCCCTGTTCGGCCAGAAAATCCAGACATGCCCGCACCCGCGATGGCAGCGGGCCGCCCTGACCGACATGAACCGCGTAAAAAGCTTCCTTCTCGCCAGTATCGAGATGCGTGAGAACAGGCACGAGCCGTCCGGCCTTTATGTCATCGCGCACGGAAAAGCTGGCCAGCCTGGCCATTCCGCCCCCCGCCAGCACAAGCTGCCGCAGGCCCTCGCCATCGCTGATCTGGATTCGTCCCGTCGCAGGCACAATGATTGTTTCGCCATTTTCCTGAAGCCGCCAGCCATCGACAGAACGCGCATAGCCGAAACCCAGTCGATTGTGAGCGTCAAGATCGGCAATGCTGCGCGGCTCGCCACAGCGTTCGAGATAGGATGGGGACGCGACAATTGTCAGTGCCGTCTCACCGAGCTTGCGCGCCACAAGGCTCGAACTTTTGAGCGGTCCCGCCCGGATTGCGACATCCGTGCGTTCGGCAAAAAGGTCGATCACCCTGTCGGTTTGTACGATATCCAATGTCACGCCCGGATGGCTCGATAAAAATTTTGGCAATTGGGGTGCGAGGATATGCGTGAAATAGGAAGCGCTCGTATTGATCCGCACCCGCCCCACCGCCTGTTCGCCAACGCTGGCAGAGCGTTCCGCATCCTCCATATCGCCCAGAATACGCGTGGCGCGCTCATAAAAGGCGCTGCCTTCCGGTGTAAGCTGCAATTGCCGTGTCGAGCGGTTGAGCAATCGTGCGCCAAGACGCGCTTCCAGCCGTGCGATCAGCTTGCTGACCGCTGAAGGCGTCATGCGTGCAGCGCGCGCGGCAGAGGAAAAGCCACCCTCTTCGACCACACGCACAAATATTTCCATCTCGCCGGAGCGATTGACCTCTGGTCGCGCCATGATGAATTTATCTCACAAGTTATGTTCCAATACTCCTTCTATTTCATTTTATAGCAAGGGTCTATCTATGCAGGACAATTGACCGGAAAGGAAATCATCATGCCCGTCGCGCTTTACGCCCTGACGGCTGGCGCCTTTGGCATAGGCGTCACCGAATTCGTCATCATGGGCCTTCTTCTGGAGGTCAGCCGTGAACTCCATGTCACAATTACCGCCGCAGGACTGCTGATCTCGGGCTATGCGCTCGGCGTCACCATTGGCGCGCCGATCATGACGACACTGACTGCGCGCTGGCCACGCAAACAGGTGCTGATCGCCCTGATGGTCATATTCGTCATCGGCAATGCGGCTTGCGCCCTTGCGCCCAGCTATGGCTGGCTGATGGCGGCTCGCGTTCTCACCGCCCTCACCCATGGCACCTTCTTCGGTGTGGGCGCCGTGGTTGCGACAGGACTTGTTGCAGAGGACAAGCGCGCTTCCGCCATTGCCATCATGTTTACGGGCCTGACAATCGCAACCATTCTCGGCGTGCCTTTCGGGACATGGCTGGGCCAGCATTATGGCTGGCGCTCGACTTTCTGGGCGGTAACGGTCGTGGGCCTGATTGCGCTCATCGTGCTGGCCGCCTTCGTTCCGCAGGACCGCAACAGCCCCCAGCCCTCCGACTGGCGCGCCGATTTCAAGGCCATCACCCGCCGCCCTGTTCTGCTCGGTTTACTTACAACCGTGATCGGCTATGCCGGTGTTTTCGCCGTCTTTACCTATATCGCGCCGATCCTGACCGAGATTACCGGCTTCAGCGAAAGCGCTGTGTCCCCCATCCTGCTGGTTTTCGGTGGCGGCCTTGTCATCGGCAATCTCGTTGGCGGCAAACTTGCCGACCGCAGTCTTGTCCGCGCCATTTTCCTGACGCTGCTGGTACTCGCGGTCGTTCTGGCCCTGATTAGCTTTAGCCTGCACAGCCGCATTGCAATCGTCCTCTTCATCGGTCTTCTGGGCGCCGCATCATTTGCAACCGTTGCTCCCTTGCAGATGTGGGTGCTCTCCAGAGCCGAAGGCGCAAGCCAGAGCCTCGCTTCCGGCTTCAATATCGGTGCCTTCAACCTTGGCAATGCCATTGGCACATGGGCGGGCGCTTTGGTCATCGATCACGGTCCGGGCCTTTCCTTCCTGCCGGTTGCAGCCGTGGTGTTTCCGCTTCTCGCCATTCTCACCGCATTGCTTTCTGTCAAGGCCAGCCGAAGCACCATACCCGCCCCCTCCTGCAACCCCGCACTTTAAAAAGCACGTTATTGAGGTGTTCGATCGCGTATCGAACACCTGATGCTTGCTCACGCCTTAATTGTCGCCGCTCCCACACTGTATGAAGTCTAAGTCGTAAAACTCACACAGTATCCCAATATAATATTTTAGTTATTACTTATTCAATTAAAACGCGCATAAGACCTGCGCTATTCTGTCCACACAAACAGGACAGGATGACTTGAGATTTACATTGACATGTGTCTCGATTTCTCGATATGAGCTATCTACTTATGGGAGTGTTTAATCACCATAATCTAATATTAGTTGCATGATAATATGTTTCATGGTGCCAGACCGGGGATAATCGGTATCACGGTTCGTCACACGGGTGAAAACGTATGTTTTGTAAGGGGGGTAAACGCTGATTCGGCGGTTCAAACATGGTTTGAAGCCGGGGCAGCGCTGGTGTTCTATGAAATATACAGCATTTTTTTCGATTATGCTCTTGGTAACGGCAGCATATGGGGGGATTGCCCGTGCGCAAGACCCCGCGCTTCCGCTTTCAGACACACAGCAATCCGCCGCCCCACCGGTTGCAGCAGAAAATCCTGAATCAGCGCCAGATACAACTGAAAGTGGAGCCGGAGCACCATCTGCCCCGCAAAGCTCAAGCGCATCCGGTTCAGCCGTTGACGTTCCGCTGACCGGTCCCGCCTATACTCTCGCCAATGAGGCTTTTGCCGCTTACGGGCGCGGGGATTATGCGACGACGATAGACCGGGCCAGAGAAGCCATCCGCCAGCGCCCGGATGTGGCGCGGCTCAAGGGGCTGCTCGTCGATGCCCTGGCCGCCTCCGGCCAGTTGGAAGAAGCCGAACGGGAAGCGCGCGCTTTTGTCGAGGCCGACCCACAATCGGTGGAACTGAACGGAAAACTCAGCCGGGTTCGCAGCCAGCTTGCGCAAAAACCGGCCGAGGAAGCCTATCATGCCTTTGAAAAGGGGGACACGGAACGCGCGGCGCTGGAAGCTGAAAAGGCCGTCGCACTCAACCCGGAAGCTCCGGCCTATCATCTGCTGCTCACGGATGTTCTGCTCAGGAACAAGGAATATGACAAGGCGTCAGACGCCGCATCAAAGGCGCTTGAAGTCGATAGTGAAGACACTTATGCGCTTGTCATGCGCGCCTCCGCACGGCAAAAACTGGGCGATATGGCTGGAGCCAATCAGGATTTCGATCAGGCGCTGGCACAGGACTGGCTGTCGGACACAGATCTCAATTCCATTCGCCTGATCGCCATCGATGCGGCCATTGCGGCGCGGGACATAACCCGCGCCCGTTCCCTGCTCGATCGCATGGATACCAAGACACCCGGCGTTCAGGCGCGAGCGCAACTGATATCGCAGAAGAATATAGCATCCCGACCTGCCGCCGATTTCACGCCTGCGGTGAAATGCAGCATGACGCGTTATGGCCTGTTCTGTGTCGTCCTGCCCGATTATGTGCAGTCGTCTTCCGGCAATCTTTCCACCACCGCAAGTGCTGCCTATCAAGCAGCCGACGCCGCTTACAAGGCTTTCGCGGCGCGCAATTACAAGCTTGCGGAAGCAAAAGCCCGTCAGGCCATCAAGCTCGATCCCGGCAATGCCAATTACAAATCGCTGCTTGCCAATGTGATAGCCTCCCGCAAAATGGCGCAGAATCCGCAAGCCGCACCTGCTGCAGCCGATCCCGGCTATGAAGCAGCGCTCAGGATCGGCAAACTGTTTGATACGCAACAGACAAGCGATGCCCGCGCCGCCTATGATACGGCGCTTGGCTCCGGCCTGTTCAAATCCATGGCCCCGCTCAATCTTGCCTATCTCGCCAGCCGTGCGGGCGACAATATCACCGCCCATGAGCAGTTTTCTCTGGCGCGTGATCAGGGGCAGTTGCACGGCCTGCAATATGTCGATGCGGCCTATGCGGCGCGGCGCGTCTATGAGAACGATCAGGCGATCGAACTGCTCAAGCGCGCCATTGACGAAGCCGGCAACGATCTTGAGGCGCAGCAGCTCTTCAACCTGCGCCGCGAAATCTCCACGCTTTCGCGTGAGTGGGGCGCTTATACGAGTTTCAGCCATGGCCTTGCCAGCACTGTGCCCGGCGCGCCATTGACTGCGGCGACGGTCGGGCAACTGGGCAGCGAGATTTACTGGCGTCCGCCCGGTATCGGCTATCGCGACGGCGCGCTGTTCGAGCTGTTCCTGCGCAATTTCATGACGCTTTACGACGAGGCCGATGGCCCGACCGGCGCCTCCACCGACCAGCTTTCGGTCGGCGCGCGCTGGAAACCTCTGCGCAATTACAATCTGGTGCTGGAAGTGGCGCGCCTCATCCGCGTCAGCGATCACAGCCGCAACGACACCATGTTGCGCGTGGCCTATTCCGATGGCGCGGGAGGCGATCTTCGTGTCGATGTCCCCTCATGGTGGATGTGGCAGGGCTATGCCGAAATCGGCCGCTATATCGAAGCGGAACAGACTTTTGCGTCTTTTGACCTGCGTGGCGGTCGCAGCTATCGTCTCGACCCAATCAGCGACCGGCTGGTGCTCACGCCGTTTATCGGCATTGGCGGTACGTTCGACAGCCTGCTGCAAAACGCCGAAGCCATCGGCGCAGGTCCCGGCCTCAATCTTCGCTGGTGGTTTCGCGAAGATAAATATACAGCTCCCATGTCCTATGTGGATGCCAGTGTTCAATACAGGTTCAAGCTGGCCGGGGATGACCGGGCCGAAGGCTTCTTTGCTAATCTGACGGTGTCATACTGATGAAAAAACACATTCTCTTTCTTGCCGCTGTTGCAACGCTGACTGTTCAGGCCTTACCGCTCTGGGACAGCCTCATGCCGTCCCACGCACAGGAAGTCGGAAAACTCTATGCCGCCAAGCCGCCGCAAGGCTCGGCTTTCATCCGCGTCATTTCCGGTGTGGACGAAAGCGTCAAGGTCGGCTTCAGTCCGCTGGAAGAGATCACGCTTTCGGGTGAAAATCCCATGACGGCCTTCCGCCTCATGAAAGGCGGCACGGACGCACGGATAAGCCTTGACGGTCAGGCAATCGGGGACACCATCCATGTGCCGGAAGACGCCTTCATGACCATTCTTGTTTTCAAGCAGGGCGGACAATGGAAAAATGCAGTCATTCTTGACCAGACACGCGGCCATGATGATCTGAAGGCCGAGTTGCGCTTTTATAATCTCGTCCCCGGCTGCAATGCCGAGCTTACGCTCTCATCCGGTCCCAATGTCTTTACCGAAGTGGTTCCCGGTGAAAGCAAGCGCCGCTCGATCAATCCGGTCGCGGCTGACTTGCAGGGCAAATGCGCGGCGGTAACGTCAGCAACATTGTCGCTGCCCACGCTCAAGGCAGGCGACCGCTTCAGCCTGTTTTTGAAAGGCGCGCCCGACAAACCCGTTCTGGGCGGACAGATCGATCAAACCGTGATGCCCGGCCAATCGGAATAAACCCACATGGTTTTCGCCAGCAACAGTTTTCTGTTTTTCTTTCTGCCGGTGTTTTTCCTCGCTTACTGGTTTGCACCGGCATTTCTGCGCAATGCGGTCATCCTCTTGTTCAGCTGGCTTTTCTATGCCTGGTGGCGGGCGGATTTTCTCGCACTCATCGTCGGCATTGCCATCTGGTCGTGGACCTCGGGATTGTGGATTGCGCACGCAAAAGGCGGCATGCGCAAATGGGCGCTTTTCACCGGCATTATCGGCCCGCTCCTGTCACTGATCGTGTTCAAATATGCCAATCTGCTGGTCGGCACAGCCGGTTCACTCGGCGCACCCGTTGAAGGCTGGGTGGCAATCGCCTTGCCAATCGGCCTGTCGTTCTTCGTCTTTGGCGCGATATCCTATTCGGTCGATGTCTATCGCAGCACCGTGCCCGCCGAACACAGCTTTATCAATTATGCCACCTATCAGTCGATGTTCGGCCATCTGGTGGCGGGACCTGTGGTGCGCTATAAATGGGTTGCCGAACGCCTGGCGCAGCGCGTTTTCGACAGGGCCGAATTTTCGCTCGGCGTCGAACGTTTCATGCTCGGCTTTGCGCAAAAAGTGCTGCTGGCCGATACGCTCGCGCCCATCGTCGATGCGGGCTATCATCTCTCGGCTCCCACGACACTCGATGTGACCTTGACCGTCACCGCCTATACGATGCAGCTTTATTTCGACTTTGCCGGTTATTCCAGCATGGCCATCGGGCTTGGCCTGATGGTCGGGTTAAAATTCCCGGAAAACTTCAACAATCCCTATCTTGCAACATCGCTGTCGGATTTCTGGCGGCGCTGGCATATCAGCCTGTCGTCATGGCTCAGGGATTACCTCTATATCCCGCTGGGCGGCAGCCGACAGGGCGAGACACGCACCTCCATCAACATGATGATCACCATGGCGCTGGGCGGATTGTGGCATGGCGCAAGCTGGACATTTCTCGTCTGGGGCCTGTGGCATGGCGCGGGTCAGGCCGTTGCCCGCATATGGGGCAACTGGCGCGGCAAGAAGGGTGTGCAGGCTGTGGGCGATGCGGGCAAGGAGCGCTCGCCTGTCGCAGTGGTCGCGTCCTATGTGCTGACGCTGGTCTTTGTCATGATCGGCTGGGCGCTGTTTCGCGCGGCAAGCTGG
>JAATGD010000200.1 GCA_015654965.1 Hyphomicrobiales bacterium | reverse complement strand
GCGGTCGTGGCGGAATTGGTAGACGCGCAGCGTTGAGGTCGCTGTGGGGCAACCCGTGGAAGTTCGAGTCTTCTCGACCGCACCAAACTATCACTTGTAAATCAGTGATTTTATTAATTTATTCAATTTGTTATTGTCTATTTGACGAGATGAAATTCTTTCACCTGTCAGCTCAAAAATACCATTGATTCTATTGAATAATCCCGCTTTAGCCCATCACCTTTTCACCCCGTAACAAGCACCCAAATCTTCTTGCCAAAAGTGGCAATCAGTCCCCCGAATGAAGCGGCGGCGGTATTGGCAAGTCAACGCTTGAGCGCTGACGGCACATTTTTGCTGAGAAAGATGCTTTCTGGTCCACATGAGGACATGAGCCAGAAGCTTGCCCGGCTTCGTAAAGAAAACAAACTCATTCATCAGGAACGTGATCTACTAGAGCGCATCCCGAAAAGTGTGAACCGGTTTTCGGACAAGCTGCGCGAAAGAGTTAGGGCAAGTCAAAAAATCGACTATTTCTGCAGAGTTTCAAGTTTAACCGATTTTTTCTTGCGTGTAGACAAGGCGGAATCGCTTCCACGGGAAACAATATCAGCACCAACAAGAATCTTGACCGGTGGCTGCGCATCGGGAGTATTGATCAAATCATCCAGAATAGTAACCGCCAGATTGCCTATCTTGCGCTTGGATACTTCAACCGTGGTCAGACCCGGCTCCATGGTTGCACTTTGCGGCAGATTGTCGAAACCGATCACCGAAATATCGTCAGGGATTCTAATCCCTTTTGCCTTCAACGCACGAATGAAGCCATAGGCGATGATATCATTCGTGCAAAAATAGCACTCAGCCAGGTCGAGTCCCGAATGCAGCATCGCGCAGGTATCACGATGCGCACCCTCATAAGTTGATTCGACCGAGAAAATGTCGCGCTCCTGAACGTTCAGGTCCAGACGTTGCATATTCTTGAAAAATGCATCGCGACGAAGACGGAAATTCGTCGTTTCCGTATGACTCGCGACAAAGCCAATTCGCGAAAAACCAAGCTGCTTGAAGCGAGACAGAACCTTGAAGACAGCATCCTCATTGTTCATATCCACGAAATTGGCTTCGATGACCTCATAAAACGTATCGATAAACACAGTCGGCAGACCAAGCCCCTGTATCATATGGATATCTGCTGCCGAAAGCTCAGTTCCCAGAGCAATCACCCCGCGCACCGGCGCACCGGCCAGTGATTCAGCTACCGCACTGATCGGCTGCCCCTCAAAGCTCACAACTTCAAGCGTGTAATTGCGCCGTGTGGCCTCAGAAGACATGCCGTCGATATAATCGGAAACAAATACACTGTGGTCGCGGTTTACCGTCTCGCCATGCTTTGCAATCTTCAGAAAGCGGATTGTCTCCCCGCCACCAGATCCCGTTTTTGCTGCGCGCGGCACGTAATTGAGACGTGACACCGCCTCAAGAACCCGCACACGCGTTTCTCCCGAAATTTCACCTTTGCCGTTCAGAACAAGCGACACGGTAGCGGGTGAAACACCCGCATTTTCGGCAATATCTCTGATCGTAAAGGACTTCTTCTTTTTCATATTTTCCAGGCGGCACTTCGTCTTTGATGAGAAAACTACGCTGTCGTTTAGTAAACATAACCACGGATATTTAAAACGATTAGGGTAATTCCAACAGTTAGGCAACCATAATTTCCCGGATAATACGCTTGACAAGCCTCAACCTCTTGGTAATTTATTTAGTGAATAACAGTTTTGTTTACTAAACATGGTAGGAGGAGACCATGCAGAAAACAAGCAATCAGCTTGCTATGCTTGTTGTCATCAATCTCGGATTGCTCGTGCTTGGCGCGTATATTTCGGGAGGATCTTTCCTATCCCTGTTCAATCTGCAGTCGATGGCAGGTCAGGTACCCGAGATCGGGCTTCTGGCAATCGGCGTGATGCTCGCAATGTGTGCGGGCAATGGAGGGATCGATCTTTCCGGTATCGCTCTGGCCAATCTGGCGGGCGTTCTTTCCGCAGTTATCGTTCCGATGTTCATTTCCAGCGCCGAAAACCAGTTTGGCTTTAGCCTCGCTTTCATCGGACTGGCGCTGGTGATCGGTCTTGCGGGCGGCATAATCAATGGTGTGCTGATTGCGCGTTTCAATATCACGCCGATCCTCTGCACGCTCGGCACACAAATGGCATTTACGGGGCTTGCGGTTGTTGTCTCTGGTGGCCGTGCCGTCATGGTTGGCAGCCCGGATCTCCTGTCGCGCATCGGCAATGACATGTTTCTGGCTGTTCCGATCAGCTTCCTGATCTTTATCGCAGTCGCGTTACTGATCGCTGCCGTGGTCCGATTTACGCCTTACGGCTATTGGCTGATGCTGATGGGAACCAACCCGAAAGCGGCTATTTTTGCGGGCTTTCCACGCAACGGCGTACTGGTTGCCACTTATGCAACCAGTGGCCTTCTGGCCGGGATTGCGGGCATCATCATTGCGGCACGCAATGTTAACGTGAAGTTCGATTATGGCAGCTCTTATCTTCTGGTCGCCATTCTGATTGCCGTCATGGCCGGTGTTAAGCCGGAAGGTGGCTATGGCCGCGTAATCTGCGTAGTGCTGAGCGCAGTCGCCCTGCAGCTCATGTCAAGCCTGCTCAACTTCGGTGGTCTTTCCAATTTTGTCCGCGACTTCGCCTGGGGCCTGCTGCTGCTCGCCTTCCTCGCGGTCGGAAAATACGACATCGCGGGATTCTTTACCCTCGGCAATCGCCAACAGGGAAACACCGGTGCTCAACCCTCAGGCACCCGAACATAGACTTTGGGGGATTGTAAGTGTGGAGGAAATGATGAAAGCAACAACGAAAAAACTGCTCGCCGGCACCATCATTGGCGCAGCAATCGTCGCGGGTAGCGCGGGAACGCTCGTCGCACAGGAAAAGCCGGTTATCGCAACTGTCGTCAAGATCAGTGGTATTCCATGGTTCGACCGCATGAACACAGGCGTTGAAGCCTATCAGAAGGCCAACCCCGATGTCGTTGCAACGCAGAGCGGACCGGCAACAGCCGACGCTGCACAACAGCTCCAGATCGTGCAGGACCTTGTTGCCAAGGGCGTTAACGCACTTGCAGTCGTTCCAATGGACCCGGCTGTTCTTGAAGGCACTTTCAAGCGCGCCATCGAACGTGGCATCGTTGTTGTGACCCACGAAGCTGACAACCAGGTCAATACCATGGCCGATGTTGAAGCCTTCGACAACGCGGATTACGGCACAGCGCTCAATGAGCGTCTGGCAGAATGCATGGGCAAAAGCGGCAAGTGGACCACTTTCGTTGGCTCACTCGGCAGCCGTACACATATGCAGTGGGTTGGCTCGGCTGAAGAAAATGCCAAGAAATATGCAGACATGCAGCTCGTCGATCCGAACAACGAATCCTTCGATGATGCCAATGGCACCTATGAAAAGGCCAAGGAAATCCTGCGCAAGCATCCTGATCTGAAGGGCTTCCAGACTTCTGCCGGTAACGACGTTCTCGGCGTTGGCCGCGCGATTGATGAAGCTGGCCTGAGCGGCAAGATTTGCCTGGTCGGCACAGGCCTGCCGAATCCGTCGGCTGATCTGCTTGAATCGGGCGCGATCACTGCAATCGGCTTCTGGGACCCGCAGAAGGCTGGCATGGCAATGAATGCCGTTGCCAAGCTTCTGCTCGAAAAGAAGGAAGTCAAGGAAGGCACCGATCTAGGCGTTGAAGGCTATAACAAGGTCAGTGTGAAAAAAGGTGCCGGTGAAGGCCTTCTCGTGATCTGCAACGGCATGGTGATAGCTGACAAGGCGACCTATAAGGAACACCTGTTCTAGGCGTTTCGCACAGATTGACCAGCTGTCGTGCGGGGACATCGTTCAACCTCATGCGATGGAGTCAAAAACCCGGATGCCCCACGGCATCCGGGCGATTGATCAAACGAACAGCCATAAAATCAAGACATTAGCGCCCGGCAATTACATTCGAGCGGTCCTACAGCCAGCCCAGTCACTTTGGCGAGCGGTGTGGCGACAAAGGAATTTAACGTGTCAACTACTACGACGAATGGGACAAGTAACGACCGGTCGCCGGATCGTTTTCTCGAACTGCGCAACATTCATAAGCGTTTTGGCGGCGTTCATGCGCTGCGCGGCATCGACCTCACAATCGATCTTGGTCAGGCCTATCACCTGTTGGGTGAAAATGGCTGCGGCAAAAGCACCGTCATTAAAATCATGTCTGGTGCACATGCACCCAGCGAAGGAGAGATCATCCTCGATGATAAAATCTATGCCTCGCTGACCCCGATCCAGTCGCTGGCAGCCGGTATCGAGACAGTCTATAAGGATCTGTCGCTTATTCCCAACTTGACCGTCGCTGAAAACGTAGCGCTGAATGAGCAGCTCGTTGAAGGCAATGGCCGACTGTTTCGCAGCATCAAGCTTTCGCAGCTTCGCGAGACTGCAGAACGTGCATTGAACACGGTTGGCCTACCAACCAATAAAGCCTTTCTGAACACAATTGTTTCCGAGCTGCCGCTTGCCATGCGCCAGCTGGTTGCCATTTCGCGCGCCATTGCAACGCGCGCCAAGCTTGTCATCATGGATGAGCCAACCACATCGCTGACGCGTCGCGAAGTGGACAATCTGATTGAAGTCGTCGAACGCCTGCGCGCAGAACGCGTCGCCGTGCTTTTCGTGACCCACAAGCTCGATGAATGCTATCGCATCGGCGGCAATGCGGTCGTCTTCCGTGATGGTCAGTGTGTGGCACAGGGTCCGATTGAAAACTACACCAAGAAGCAGCTTTCCGAGCTGATGATTGGCAGGGAAATCGACGCCGAACGCTATCGCACGGCACAGCCCGGCGATGCCGAACTGCTTAAGCTCGACGGTCTTACCGCATCGGGATTCAAGGACATCGGCTTTACGCTTCGCAAGGGCGAAATCCTCGGCATCACCGGACTTGCAGACTCGGGCCGTAACGAGCTTGCCATGGCGATCACCGGCGTTGTGCCTGCGGATTCCGGCTCAATCCGCCTCGAAGGGTCTGTAACCGAGGTCAAAAGCCCTGCGGAAGCCATTGAGCGCGGCATAGGCTATGTGCCGGAAGACCGGCTTGCAGAAGGCCTTTTCCTCGACAAATCGATTTTCCAAAACGAAATCGCGTTGATCTTCAGAAAGCTCTGCAACAGCCTCGGCATTGTCGACCAGAAACAGGGTCGCAACATTGCTGCCTCGCTGATGAAAGAGATGCGGCTCAACACCACCAATCTCGACCTGCCTGTTGGCGCACTTTCGGGCGGCAATCAGCAGCGCGTTTTGATCGGCCGCTGGCTGAGCATCGGTCCCAAACTGCTGGTGTTGCACGGTCCGACCGTCGGCGTCGATGTGGGATCAAAAGACACTATTTACCGCGCAATTCAGGCGCTGGCCGAAGCTGGCATGAGCCTCATCATCGTCAGCGATGATCTGCCGGAGCTTCTGCAGAATGCCGACCGCATTCTCGTCATGAACTCAGGCAGCATCGTCGCAGAACTGGATGCCGCACAGGCAACCGAAGATCAGCTCTATCAAGCCATGATGTCGTCGCAGAAGGAAGTTGCCTAATGAGTGCGTCGCAGCATCAACAGAATCTGGGCCAAAATGATTTGGGTCGGACCCAACCCTTCAAGTTGGGTGACTTCATTCGCAGGCGCCCGGAATCGATCACTTTCTTCCTGCTCGTGGCAATCTGCACGATTGTCTCGATCATCAATCCGGCATTCCTGCAAGCCTCTACACTGATCGACATCGGTCGTGCCAGTGTGGTGATGGGCTTGTTCGCGCTTGGCGTCTTCATCATTCTCGCCGCAGGCGGCATTGATGTTTCCTTTACGGCGATTGCTGCCACGACAGTCTATTCGCTGACGCTTCTGGTGCAGGCCTATATGCCGGAACTGCCGATTATCTTCATCATTATGATGGCGGTTGCTGGTGGCATTTTCCTTGGTGTTCTCAACGGTCTTCTGGTGCATTACCTCAATGTACCGTCACTGATCGTCACCATCGGCACGCAATATCTCTTCCGCGGCTTTCTGCTGGCTTTTGTCGGCACGGTCTGGATCATGTCCCTGCCTCCGACAATGGGGGCTTTCGGTCGCCTTCCATTGTTCCAGTTTGAATCGGCAACCGGTGCCACCATCACCATGCCATTCTATTTTCTGGTACTGCCTGCGGCTGCAATCCTGACGTGGTGGATATTGAACCGCACTTTGATGGGTCGCGCGATTTTTGCGATGGGTGGCAACAGCCAGATCGCAAGCCGCCTCGGCTATAATCTGCGCACCATCCATATCTTTCTGTTCGGCTATGCAGGTGGTCTGGCCGGACTTGCAGGCATCATCCATGTCTGCGCCAATCGTCAGTCGAGTCCCTTCGACTTCGTCGGAACCGAAATCAGCGTCATCGCCGCTGTAGTTCTCGGTGGCGCACGCATAACCGGCGGCACCGGCACCGTCTTCGGCACCCTTCTCGGTGTGCTGCTCATCACCGTCATCAACAGTGTTCTGGTGCTCGTCGGCATCCCCAGCACATGGCAGCGTCTCGTCGTGGGCTGCTTCATCCTGCTGGCTGCTGCCTTCTTCGTCACCCGCCAACGCAAGAAATAACCCGATACTCTCAAGAGGAAATCATGAAGAAATTCCTGAACGATCCCGTCAATTTCGTGGATGAGATGCTCGAAGGCATCTATCGGGCGCATCCCGAGCTTACTTTTGTCGATAATGACAAGCGTTGCATGGTTACAGCCAATACAAAATCCGGCAAGGTCGGCATTGCAACGGGCGGCGGCTCAGGCCACCTGCCATTGTTCCTCGGCTATATCGGTGAAGGCATGATCGATGGCGCGGCGGTCGGCGGCGTCTTCCAGTCGCCAAGCTCGGAGCAGATGTATCAGGTCACCAAGGCTATCGATCAGGGTGCAGGCGTGCTCTACATCTATGGCAACTACAGCGGCGACATCATCAATTTCGATATGGCTGCAGAACTTGCCGATCTCGATGGCATCGCGGTCAAACAGGTTGTCGGCAATGATGATGTGGCGTCCTCGGTTGTCGGCGAAGAACATAAGCGTCGCGGCGTCGCCGGTATCTTCTTTGTCTACAAAGCAGCTGGTGCCGCAGCAGCCAACGGCCTGTCGCTTGATGAAGTGACGCGTCTTGCCGACAAGGCACGCCTGCGCACCCGCACCATGGGTGTCGCGCTTTCGAGCTGCGTTGTGCCGGAAATTGGCCATGCAACCTTCTCCATTGGCGAAGACGAAATGGAAATCGGCATGGGCATCCATGGCGAACCCGGCATCAGCCGCAAGAAGCTTGCCAGTGCAGATGCAGTCATCGATGAACTGATGGAACGTATTTTTGCCGAGCAGATCTATGCCAAGGGCGATGAAGTTGCCGTTCTGGTCAATGGCCTCGGCGGCACGCCGCTTGAAGAGCTTTACATCATGTTCCGCCGGGTTTCCCAGTTGTTTGACGAGCGTGGCGTCAAGGTCAAGCATGTCTGGATCGGCGAGTTTGCCACTTCCATGGAAATGGCTGGCGCATCGGTTTCCGTGCTGCATCTGGATGAAGAACTGGAACCACTGGTTGCCGCTTCCGCTAACACGCCATTCTTCAAACATATTGCAGGTTGAGGTGTGGTCATGAACGTCATTACAGCATCCGATCTGATCAACCTCTTCGACAGCTGGAAGCAGCTTTTTGCAGAACAGCGCGAATTCCTCATTGCGCTTGATGGAAAAGTTGGCGATAGCGATCTCGGCATCACCATGAGCAAGGCCTTTGCAGCGGCCTCAGAAGCTGCTCATGCTGAGGGCGTAGCTGTTGGCATCGCCAAGCTCCTGCGTGTCGCTGGCACCACCATGGCGCGCGTCGCGCCATCAACCATGGGGACGCTCACCGCAACCGGCTTTTTGCGGGCAAGCAAGGCCTGTGACGGCATCGATGAGATGGGCACCGCAGAGATCGCCGCTTTCTGGCGTGCGTATTGTGATGGCATTGCCGAGCGCGGCAAGGCAAAGGTTGGCGACAAAACACTCCTCGATGTGCTTGATCCGATCGCTGTGACGCTTGAAGCACAAGCCGCAGCGGGTGCCTCATTGGCAGATGCGCTTGCAGCTGCTGCCAAAGCTGCCGAGGATGCGCTTGAAGCGACAAAGACCATGGTCGCCCAGCACGGAAAGGCAGCCGCTTTCCAGGAAAAAACCATCGGTCTTCAGGACGCAGGTGCAACTGTCGGAATGCTGCTGATTACCAGCATGTCGGCTTTTGTAGCGAAATCTGCATAAATAGAACGGGTCTATGGCAAACCTTTGCCATAGATCCGAACCAGCCCTGATTGTCATCGCTGAAACATGACACGCGCAGGCGTCAATGCAGAATAACCGACTTGTGAACTGCTCGGCCAAACAGCTAGCCTTGGCCGAAAGTGAGCCTGTCCGGCAGCGCCACAAGATACCGTTGATCACTCGACGGTTCTATATCAGTGAGATCAAACCGCTGACGGGCATGAAATGCCTCCAATAAAGGCCTTAATGAATTAAACTCAGGTGGATTTGCAACACAGCTTGTGAGGACGTAAGCCTTAGAGTGAAGCTCCGGGAGACATGTACAATCTCCTGCCATGCCTGAAGACCGTATCCGGTCTCGAAGACAAGTGCCCGGACGAAGCCTCAACCACCCCCTCCGCCCATTGTGACGGACATAAACGCCCTGAATGTTGCGGCTGTGGTGGATAGCGATCGACCACGCGCCCAGGCCAGTCCGACATCCATACTGGGAACGGGTTCGACCAGGCGGCGAAGTTCAATACGCTGGCCTTCCAGCGACCAGGGCCTGTAGACCATGTCTGAAAGGATCGTGACACCGACCCCAGCCGCGACCAGCGAGCGGACAGCCTCGATTGAACTGGTCTTGAGAACCGCGCGCGGAACAAGGCCAGCCGCATCCCAGTAACGCGCCGACGTGTCATCCGCTTCATCCACCGTCAACATCACGTAATCCTCATTGGCGACATCGGCGAGGCTGATTTCATCGCGCAACAAAAGCGGGTGATCGGCCGCGAGCCACAGGCGTCGGCTCGATCGCAAAAGCAGTTCCTGTTCAAGCTTGTCGTGGTTTTCGAGATTTGAAACCAGCATCAGCGCAATATCGACTTCCCCGCGAACCAGCTGCCTTTCGAGCGCAGGACGGGAAAGCTCCTTGATATCGACCGAGATCAAGGGATAGGTCTTGCGAAAGCGGGCGTAATATTTCGACATGAAATAACCAATGACCGTATAGGTCATGCCTATGCATACTTTCCCGCTAAACTCCGTCCGCTCGCTGAGCGGGCTGTGCAGGGCTGCGGTTACCGCACCGGTGATAATGCGTGCATGTTCCAGAAACCTGGCCCCCTCCATGGTCAGCCTGACGCCGGAATGAGTCCGCTCGAACAGCCTGACGCCAAGCTCCATTTCAAGCGATTTAATGGCCGCGGTTACCGCCGACTGGGAAATATTGAGATTGACCGCCGCATGGCTGACCTGCCCGCTCTCGGCTGTGGCGATAAAATAATCCAGTTGTTTCAAAGTGATATTCATTCAGTTTCTATATTTCCAGAATTATCTGTTTTTTCGATATTACATTCAAAAAACTACTATTTCACAAGAGCTAAAAGCTGCGACAAGAATTATCCAAAGCCGCAAAGACGGTAGCAGTATAAAAGGGGTACAAAATCGATGACTGTCACACTCAATTGTGACATGGGGGAAAGCTTTGGCCTTTACAAGCTGGGCAACGACGCTGGTCTCATGCCATTGATCGACGTTGCCAATGTGGCCTGCGGCTTCCATGCTTCCGATCCGGATCATATGCGCGAGACTGTGCGCAATGCGAAAATACATGGCGTCAAGGTTGGCGCGCATCCTTCGCTTCCCGACCTTCAGGGTTTCGGCCGCCGCGAAATGAAGATGAGCCGGCAGGAGATCACCAATTCAGTGGTCTATCAGGTCGGCGCACTGACCGGCTTTTTGAAGGCTGAGAACATGGAACTCAATCATATCAAGCCGCATGGCAGTCTTTACAACATGGCCGCCAGACAGGAAGAGGTCGCCCACGCCATCGCCGATGCGGCGGAAATCTTCGGGGTGCCGCTATTCGGTATGACGGCAACATTCCACGAGCTGATCTATCCGCAGCATGGCATAGAGTTCATCCCGGAATTCTACGCTGATCTTGATTACAGGCCGGACGGCAGCCTGATCGTTACGCGCGAGCATGAGGCCATGGACCCTGATATAATGGCCGAACGCTGTGTGCGCGCCATTGCTGAGGGCAAGGGAACGGCTACCGATGGCAGCTTCTTCCCCCTCAGCTGCAGGACGATCTGCATACATTCCGATACGCCGAACGCAATTGATATTGCAGCGGCCGTACGTAGCGCCATCGCTCCCTGGCATTAGACCGAAGACCGCCACCGAAAAAGGTGGCCCCGTCCCTGCCAAGACATTGCATGAATCGATCAGGAGACCGACATGACACAGCTTTTCTCTCCGCTTCCAGGTACTTTCTATCGCAGTTCGGCTCCCGACAAGCCACCATTCAAGGCGGATGGTGATGCGGTCGCTGTGGGTGACATCATTGGTCTCATCGAGGTGATGAAATCCTTCCACGAAGTGAAGGCCGATATTGCAGGCACCGGCATCCGTTTTCTCGTTGACAATGAAGAGCCGGTCATGGCTGGCGTACCGCTGGCGGAACTGGGTTGATGCTGAAAAAACTTCTGGTCGCCAATCGTGGTGAAATCGCCATACGCATCATCCGCGCAGCGCAGGATCTCGGGATCGGGACAGTTGCCGTTTATTCAGCCGCCGACGCCGATGCCCTGCATGTCCGGCTGGCCGACGAGGCCGTCAATATCGGGCCGCCAGCCGCAAAAAAATCCTATCTCAATATAGAAACAATCATAAATGCCGCCCGTGAGAGCGGTTGCGACAGCATCCATCCCGGCTATGGCTTTCTGGCCGAGAACGCGGCATTTTCAGATGCCGTGAGCGCGGCCGGTCTTATTTTCGTCGGTCCTTCCGGCGATGCGATCCGGCTGATGGGCGACAAGGTGTCGGCTCGCTCCGCCGCCGCCACCGCAGGCGTTCCCGTTGTTCCCGGCTCTAGAGGACGCGTCGCAGACATCGAAGAGGCGCGCCATGTGCTCCTCGACACCGGCTTTCCGGTGATGATAAAGGCTGCAGCAGGAGGCGGAGGACGCGGCATCCGAATCGCAAATTCGCTTGCCGAATTTGAACAGGCTTTTCCGCAGGCGCAAGCGGAAGCTCTCGCCGCCTTTGGCGATGGCGGCCTCTATATGGAAAAGGTCGTCGGTCGGGCGCGCCATATCGAGGTGCAGGTTCTGGCCGATGGCAAGGACGCCATCCATTGCTATGAGCGCGAATGTTCGTTGCAACGCCGCCGCCAGAAAGTCTGGGAAGAAGCACCATCACGCGCCCTGTCCGACCGGTTGCGCGAAGAACTCTGCGCATCCGCCGTCGCACTTGCCAAAGCGGTCGGCTATTCGGGTGCCGGTACCGTGGAATATCTCTATGACGACCAGGAAAACAAATTCTATTTCATCGAGATGAACACCCGCATTCAGGTCGAGCACCCGGTGACCGAAGCGATCACCGGCATCGATCTGGTCGCCGAAATGCTGCGGATCGCCGGTGGCGAGCCTTTACGGATCAGGCAGAAGGATGTGACGGTGACAGGGCACGCCATCGAGGTCCGGCTGAATGCCGAAGATCCTGCGCGGGATTTCGCGCCCTTCCCTGGCAAGATCGGCGACCTTCGCATTCCCGGCGGTCCGGGCGTGCGCTTCGATTCCATGCTCTACAACGGATACCAGATTCCGCCTTTCTACGATTCCCTGCTCGCCAAGCTGATCGTTCACGCGGAAACCCGCGTGGCCGCAATCATCAGGCTCAAGCGTGCGCTGCGCGAACTGGAGATCGGCGATGTAAAGACCACCAAACCGCTTTTCCTCGCACTTGCCGCCGACCCGTCGGTACAGGCCGGAGAAGTCCACACCCGCTGGCTGGAAGGCTGGCTTCAGGATAACGCCACGGCGCTTGCCGGCTAAACAAGGAGGTTCGATGTCGATACGTTTCAATTTCGGCGGTGAAGAACATATCTTCGGGGAAGTTTCCGAGGAAATGTCGCTCGCCTCATTCTTCACCGGCCTTTCGATGATCAATGCCGTTCGCGCGGCTGGCATCAAGGGCGTCACCGAAACCTGCCCGGCCAATGCGAGTTTCCAGATCCGTTTCAATCCCGACATCATCGCACCGCAGGATCTTCTGAAAGAATTGCAGTCGATGGAGGCTGCCGCCTCCACCTCGGATGCCACTCTGAAAACACGTATCATCGAACTGCCCGTCTATTTTCAGGATCCGTGGACGCATGAGACGGAAATGCGTTTCCGTGAGCGCCATCAGGACCCCAACGCAACGGACCTCGAATATTCCGCCCGCATCAATGGCTATGCCACGATCGAGGAATTCATCGCCGCCTATTCCGGCCAGCCCTGGTTCGTTTCCATGGTCGGATTTGTCGCCGGCCTGCCTTGGCTCTACCAGATGGTCGAGCGCAAAAAGCAGATCGAAGCGCCGAAATATCTTCGTCCCCGCACCGACACGCCAAAGCTGACGGTCGGGCATGGCGGCTGCTTTGCGGCGATCTATTCCGTGCGTGGCGCGGGTGGCTACCAGATGTATGGTGTCACACCGGCACCGATCTACGATCCGACGCGGACGATACGCTATCTGCGCGACGAGATGGCCCTGTTCAAACCCGGCGACATCGTGAAATTCAAGGCCATCAATCGCGACCAGTATGATGCGACGCTGGAAGAGATAGAGGCCAATCGCTGGCAACCAGCCGTCCACGATTGCGATTTCAACCTTTCCGAGTTCAACCGCGACATTCCCGGCACCAATGCCAAACTGGTGGAGCTTCTCAATGGCCGTTAAGGTAATCACTCCCGGACTTGCCACCTCGGTGCAGGATCTTGGCCGCCCCGGTTACTACCATCTCGGCATACCGGAAGGCGGCGGCATGGACCGCTTCGCCACCCGTATCGCCAATCTTCTGGTCGGCAACGAACCGGGTGCGGCCTTGCTGGAAGCGACCTTCCTCGGGCCAGAACTCGAATTCACAGCCCCCGCCACCGTCGCCGTCACCGGGGGCGAACTGCCGCCCAAGGTCAATGGCGAGGAACGCCCGACATGGGAAAGTTTTGCGGTCAAGGCCGGAGACCGGCTCAGCTTCGGCTTCCTGAAATCCGGTGCCCGCGCCTATATCGCCATTTCCGGCGGCATCGACGTGCCGGTCGTGCTGGGTTCGCGCACCACCTATGTGCTCGGTGCGCTCGGCGGTTTTGAAGGCCGTATTCTCAAGGCAGGCGATGAACTTCCGGTCGGTGAAGGCACGGGTAAGGCTTGCGTCTCGCTGCCTGAAAATCTGCGCCGCGCCAGTGTCGCTCCGGCAGAGCTGCGCATGTTGCCCGGTATCTACTGGCACCGCATCACCGAAGCCGCAGGCAAACGCTTCTTCGAGGACACATGGAAGGTGGCGCCCGAGGCCGACCGTATCGGCTATCGCTTCAGGGGCGGTACACCGCTGGAATTCGTGCCACGCGAGCAGCCCTTCGGTGCCGGTTCCGACCCGTCCAACATCGTGGATGCCTGCTATCCGTACGGCTCCGTGCAGGTTCCAAGCGGTACCGAACCGATTGTCCTGCATCGCGATGCGGTTTCGGGTGGCGGCTATATGATGCTCGGCGTTGTAATCTCGGCGGACATGGACGCAATCGCCCAGCTACAGCCGCATACGCCAGCTCGTTTCGTACCAGTGACTTTGGAAGAGGCCCTTGTCGCCCGCACCGACAGTCGCGCGCATCTGGCAAGAGCCGAGGACTATCTGTCCGCCTGACCGGGGCGGCCAATCAAACCTGCGGGAGAGGAACCGGAGGCGGGCTTTTATGGGAGGGTTCGGTCGGCCAAGTCCGGCCCTTCTGTGCGCGTGGCAATATGATCAACGCGCGCGGCGACAAGACAACGCTGATAAACGGCGGGAATTTGGCACCCGAGCGATCCGCAGAGATCGCCGGAACCGACAGGGGAACATTGCGGGACGTTCATGGGCTGGAATCCGGCCTGACGTCGCGTGCCCTTTCTGTCGGGAACACAGGAAAAGGGGTTCATGGATCAAATGGGTGGTCATCTCAGTGCGGAAAACGTCTCCGTGGCCTTTGCGGGGCTGAAAGCCCTGTCATCCGTCACGCTCGATATCAAGCCCGGCCATATCAGCGGACTGATCGGCCCCAACGGTGCCGGCAAGACGACGCTTGTCAATGTGCTGACCGGTTTCCAGATGCCGACAGACGGTGCGGTGAAACTCGCTGGCGAACCGCTCGGCAAGCTGAAGCCGCATCAGGTCCGGCGGCGCGGCATCGCCCGCACATTTCAGGGTGGACGGCTGTTTCGCGACCTTGCCGTCATCGACAATCTCGAAGTGACCGGCGTCGGGCTGGGCATGAGCCGCCGCTCCGCCGTCGCAGAGGCACAGGCCATGCTTGAGTGGATCGGCATTTCGGCACTAGGCGCGCGCATCGCGGGCACACTCCCCTATACAGACGAGCGCCGCGTCGCAATCGGTCGCGCACTGATGGGCCGTCCCGCCTTCATTCTGCTCGACGAACCGGCCGCAGGCATGAGCGCGCAGGAAGCGGCTGAGCTCTCGGCCCTCGTCAAGCGCATCGCCCAGGAGCTTGGCTGCGGCGTGCTGATCATCGAGCACAATGTCGGCCTTGTGCTCGGCCTGTGCGACCACATTGTCGTGCTCGATTCCGGCGCGGTCATCGAGCAGGGAACGCCCGCGGAAATCCGTCTGAGCGAAAAAGTCCGGCATGCTTATATGGGCACCGCCGCCGATGCGGTCCTGCCGGTTGAAGAGGTCTTGCTATGAGCCTGCTCGTACTTGCCAATATCGAGGTCCGCTATGGCCGCCTCACCGCCGTGCGCGGCGTCTCGCTCTCCATCAGAGATGGCGAAACGGTCTTCATCACCGGTCCCAACGGCGCCGGAAAATCCTCCCTGCTGCGCGCGATTTCCGGTGTCACCCCGACATCGGGCGGTACGGTCGAATTCGACGGCTACAACATCAGCGGCAAGGCGCCGGAGGATATAGCACGGCTCGGCTTTTCCATGGTGCCGGAAGGCCGCGATGTCTTCGGCTCCCTGACGATTGAGGAAAACCTTCTCGTCGGCACCGGCATGAGGGGCAAGCCGCGCGGCTCAAAGGCAAAGCTCTCCGAAGATATCGAAGCGGTATACGATACCTTCCCTATCCTCAATGAGCGCCGCAACGGTCAGGCAGGCCTGCTGTCCGGCGGACAACAGCAAATGCTCGTCATCGGTCGCGCATTGATGACCGACCCGCGGCTGATCGCCATCGATGAACCTTCGCTCGGCCTTGCCCCCAATATTACCGATCAGGTCTATGAGCGGCTGATCGCATTGCAGGCGCAACGGCCGCTGACCCTGCTGATCGTCGAGCAGAGTTCGACCCGTGCACATATGGTCGGAGGCCGGATGCTGCTGATGCGCGGCGGTCAGATCGTGCTTGACGGCGACGCCCGGGAGCTTGGCAACAGCGAGGCCATACAGGCTGCCTATTTCGGTTACGAGGATCACTGATATGCTGCAGATCGTCTTCGATTCCCTCTCGCTCGGCTCCCTTTACGCATTGGGCGCGCTCGGTATCGCGCTGATTTTCGGCGTGATGCGGCTCGTCAACTTCGCCCATGGCGATGTCATCGCCTTCTGCATCTTTGCACTGCTGTGGCCCTCGACCGACGCCATGGCGATCGTCTTTGCCGGACACCTGCCCTGGTATCTGCTGATCCCCTTCGTGCTGATCATCGGCGCCGGTCTGTCGGTGCTTTGCGAAATCGTCGTCTTCAGACGCTTCCGCCGCGCCAATCCGGCAACCATGATTATTGCCTCTTTCGCGCTCGGCTTCGTCATCCGCTATTTCCTGCTGATGCTGTTCACAAGCCGGCCGAAATCGATTTCGCTGCTGCCGATGCTCTCGCAACCAGTGGAGATATTGGGCGCCCGCCTGCCGCTGCTGCAACTCATCACCATCCTCGCCACCGTCATGATCCTGATCGGCCTGTCGATCTTCCTCAGGCGCACGCGCTTCGGTCTGGAAATGCGCGCGGCGGCGGAAAACTTCTCCATGGCCCGCATGCTGGGTGTCCGGGCAAACCGGGTCATCATGGGCGCTTTCGCGCTGTCGGGAGCGCTCGCCGGTGCCACCGCCATCATCTTCGCCAGCCAGACCGGCACTGCCGACATCCAGATGGGCGCTTCCATCATGCTGATGGCCTTCATCGCAACCGTCATCGGCGGTCTTGGCAGCCTCGCCGGTGCCGTGCTCGCGGGTTTTCTGCTGGGGGCCGCTTCGGTGATCATGCAGGTCGTCCTGCCGGTCGATGCCCGGCCTTTCCGCGACGCCTTCGTCTATGGCGCCGTCATCCTCGTCCTCCTCTTCCGGCCTCAAGGGCTGATCGCCGCGCGCGGCACCAAGGAAAGGGTCTGATCCATGACCGATACCAGCCTCTCCAGCCTTGCGGCAAACCACGCCAGCCCGAGTAAGCCCAAACCTGGCCCCAAGCGCTTTGCGCTTGCCCGCCGCACCATCATGACCCCGATCATGCTCTCGCTGCTGATCGTCCTGATTGCGGTGCTGACGGTAATGACCGGCTCCAAACCCTTCAATCAGGCGGTGATCGACATCTTTGTGCGTGTCATTCTGGTGGTCGGGCTTTATATCTTCATCGGTAATTCTGGAGTGCTCAGTTTTGGCCATATCGGCTTCACCTGCCTCGGTGCCTATGCGGCCGCATGGCTGACCATCAGCCCGATGATGAAGAAGACCTCGCTTCCCGGCCTGCCCGCCTTTCTTCTGGAAGCGAAACTGCCCTATCTGGCATCGGCACCGATTGCCGCGATCTTTGCCGGTATCATCGCGCTGATACTGGGGATCGCGCTGATGCGGCTTTCCGGCATCGCCGCCTCGATTGCCACCTTCGCCGTTCTGGCAATGATCAACACGATCTATTCCAATTGGGAAAGCGTCACCGGCGCCACCTCGTCAGTGGTCGGCATCCCGATCGTGCGCACCATCTGGCCCTATGTCGGCGGAGCGGTAATCGCCATCTTCATCGCCTGGGGCCACGCCATCTCGCGTTCGGGCCTCGCCTTGCGCGCCGCCCGCGATGAGCCGACGGCTGCAGCCGCCTCCGGCATCGATATCCCAAGGGAGCGACTGGTCGCCTTCGTCATCTCGGCGGTGGTGATGGGACTGGGCGGTGCCGCCATGGCCCATTCGATCGGTGTCGTGACCCCCGACACTTTCTATCTCGGCCTCACCTTCATTACGCTTTCCATGCTTGTGGTCGGCGGCATGAGCAGCCTGTCCGGCGCCGTGCTCGGTGTACTCCTGCTCTCCACACTGATCCAGTCGCTGCGCTGGCTGGAGGCGGGCGTGCCCTTAGGCGGCGGCACGTTCGCGCTGCCCAAGGGCCTGCAGGAAATCGCACTCGGCATCATCATGATCGTGATCCTCGCACGCCGACCGGCTGGTCTGATCGGTAACCGCGAAATCACGCTCTTCCGCTTCAACCGCAATCACGAGCAGTGACAATACCAGATGGCGAAAAACGCCACTAACAGAGGAGAACAATGAAATGGCATTTTTGACACAATCAATCGTGGTCACCACAACTGCCATGCTGATCGCATGTCCGGCACTGGCGGACGATGACAAGATCGTCGTCGGTTTCGCAACCGCCGCATCGGGCTTCATGGAAGCCTATGACAAACCGGCCCAGGACGCGGCAATGATCCGCATAAAGGAGATCAACGACGCCGGTGGCCTGCTCGGCAAGCAGATCGAGGTGGTCAGCGCCGACACCAAGTCCGACCGCGCCGAAGGCGCCAAGGCTGGCTTGTCGGTCATCGATGAGGGGGCCGATCTCGTCGTCGTATCCTGCGATTACGATTTTGGCGCACCGGCCGCGCTCACTGCCGAGGATGTCGGCCTCGTGTCCTTCTTCCTCTGCGCCGAATCCATCAAGGCCGGGATTCAGGGCGTCGGCAAACATTCCTTCTCGGCATCGGTACTCGCAGCCGTTCAGGGCGCCACCATGGTGGAATGGGCTTTCAAGGAAAAGCAGGCCAAAACCTTCTATCGCCTGCTCGACACATGGACCGAATATAACAAGGGCATCTGCGACGGCTTCGACTGGATGATGCCAAAACTGGAAGCTCAGGGTGCCAAGCTCGTCGGTCAGGATACGTTCAAGAACGATGACGCCTCGATCGCCGCACAGATCACCCGCATCAAGTCTCTTGAGCAGGAACCCGATGCCATCATGCTCTGCACGATGATGCCGGGTGCCGTCTCCGCGATCAAACAGATCCGCGCCGCGGGGATCAATTCGATGATCCTCAACGGCTCGGGCGTCGATGGCAGCTACTGGCTGGCGGCTGTTCCGGAGCTGTCGAATTTCTACATCGCGGTTCAGGGTTCGATCTATGGCGACGACCCGAACCCGGAGGTACAGAAGTTCAACGCCGCCTACAAGCAGTCGACCGGCAGCGACCCGTCCAGCCAATATGCCTATCCCGGTTATTCGATGATCGACGTCTGGGCCAAGGCCGTCGGACGCGCCCAGACGACGGATGCCGACGCGGTCGTCGCCGAGCTGGAAAAAATGAAGGATGAGCCGACCCTGTTCGGCCCGCGCACATTCACGTCCGAACTGCACCACCAGAACAAGGCCCGTTATCTGATCGTCGATGTCGAGAAGGGCAAGCCGGGCGTGGTCGGCGAATGGACGATCTCCGAGCCGGTTCCGATGAGCGCGCTGGTCAAGTAGACTTCAACCACATAGCGGGTTTGGCTGGTTCCGGTCATAACCGCAGTCAAGAAATCCGGCGGAATTGAGTTTCGCCGGTTTTTATCATGTGAAGAACAGTTGGCTATTTATCCGTCGCCGCCCGCGTACCGCCATCTTGCGGCGCATCGCTGTCCGGCATTTATCGACCTTGCATCCCTACGGCCCCTCCTGCCTGCTCAAACAGCGCTTGCCTTAGGCGGGCTTCAAGGTCAAGTGGCAGGACTGGAAAACAAAAACCCAAATAAATACTTTAACTAATTACAGCAATATATTGCTCTATATATCTATTATCTTTTTAAAAATGCATCCATGCCATGGGAAGCGGCCACTCCTGTAGCGAAACACGCCGTGAGCAGATAACCACCTGTCGGGGCTTCCCAATCGACCATTTCGCCAGCCACGAAAAACCGCGGCAGTTTTTTCAGCATGAAATTCTGATCGATTTCATCCCACAAGATGCCGCCCGCTGAGGAAATGGCCTCTTCAATCGGGCGTGGGCGAACAAGCGGGATCTTCAGGTTTTTGATAGCCTTGGCCAGATTGCCGGGGTCTTTATCACGACAGAACTCGGTGACAAGTGCCGCTTTCACGCCGGTCAGCCCTGCCCCTTTTCGTAAAAGATTGCCAAAACTGAGTTTTTTATCCTGTCGCGCCAGATCTGCGCGCAATCGTTCAAGGCAGCGCCCGGGCGCAAGATCCAACACCAGATCAGCCTGCCCATCACTTGCCAAGCCATCCCGCAGAGCCGCTGAATGGGCATAGATCAGACCACCTTCGATACCGTTCTGCGTGACCACGAACTCGCCTTGGGAGGTTCCGGCAGCGCTCGTCACGGTCACGGACTTGACCGGCTCGCCCGCAAAACGGCTGATGAAATAATCGCTCCATGTAACATCGAAACCGCAATTGGCTGCTTGCAGTGGTGCTATGCCGATGCCCTTGTCACTCAAAAGCTCGGTCCATGCGCCGTTTGAGCCAAGTTTTGGCCAACTCGCGCCGCCAAAGGCAAAAAGCGCCACATCGCACCGGATGGTTTCGACGCCTTGCGGTGTTTCGACCAAAGGCGCATCATCCGCAAATCCCGCCCAGCGATGACGTGTCAACAGGCGCACGCCCTGCGCTTCCAGCCGTTTTTTCCATGCGCGCAAAAGTGGCGATGCCTTCATGGCTTTGGGAAAGACACGGCCAGAAGAGCCAACAAAGGTTTCAGCCCCCAACCCATCGGCCCATGCACGCAAGTCCTGCGGTGAGAAAGCCTCAATCACAGGACGAAGCCGCGTATTCGCAGCACCAAAGCGGTTGGAAAACGAGGCAAACTCTTCTGCATGGGTGAGATTGAGGCCAGATTTTCCCGCAAGCAAAAATTTTCGTCCCACCGTGGGCATCTGCTCATAAACCGTCACGTCATGACCAAGCGCGGAGAGTTTTTCGGCGGCCATCAAACCCGCAGGCCCGCCGCCGAAAATGGCTATTGTTCCACTAGGCATCTTTGTGCGCACGATGCTGAAGCCTCAATCTTCTTTCTCAAGCATTTCCTTAACGGTTGTTGCCAACTGCTTGAGCGAGAATGGTTTTGGCAGGAATCCGAATTTGGCATCGGCTGGCAGGTTGCGTGCGAAGGCATCTTCCGCATAGCCGGAAACAAAGACAAATTTTATGTCAGGATAGGTTTTTCGCAGCTCACGCAGAAGCGTGGGACCATCCATTTCCGGCATGACCACATCGGAAACAACAATATCCACTTCACCATTCAATTCTTCGAGCACTTCCAGCGCTTCGACTCCGGATGCGGCCTCATGCACTGTATAGCCACGCGATTGCAGCGCGCGAACTCCACCCATGCGTACGGCGTCCTCATCCTCGACCAGAAGGACCGTAGCCGAACCGGAAAGATCGGTGGCTTTCTCCACCTTCTTTTCCTTGATCGCGGCCGGTGCATCTTCCGCAGTCTTCTCAACGATATGGCGTGGCAGGAAGATTTTGAAAGTCGTCCCCTTGCCGACTTCCGAATCGCAATAGATGAAGCCGCCAGTCTGCTTGATGATGCCGTAAACCATCGACAGGCCAAGGCCGGTGCCCTTGCCCACTTCCTTGGTGGTGAAGAACGGCTCGAAAATCTTTTCCAGCACATTGGCGGGGATGCCGCTGCCGGTATCCTCGACTTCAAATGTCACATAATCGGCTTCGGGCAAGTCATGATAGTTGAGCTTTGCGGCCTCGGTTGCCGTGACATTGCGGGTACGCAGGATGATTTCCCCGCCCTCCGGCATGGCGTCACGCGCATTGACCGCGAGGTTGACCGCGACCTGCTCGAATTGCCCCAAATCGGCCCTGACCGGCCAGAGATCGCGCCCGTGATCGATTTTCAGCTCGATATCCTTGCCGACAAGGCGCGCCAGCAGCATGCGCAGATCGGCCAGCACATCGGTGAGGTCGAGAACTTCCGGGCGCAAGGTCTGACGTCGCGAGAAGGCCAGCAATTGCCGCACAAGCGAGGCGGCACGATTGGCATTCTGCTTGATGTTCATGATGTCGGGGAATGACGGATCGGAAGCGCGGTGATTGGTCAGCAAGAGGTCCGACGACATGATAATGGCGGTCAGCACATTGTTGAAGTCATGCGCAATGCCGCCAGCAAGCTGACCGACAGCCTGCATTTTCTGGCTCTGCGCCATCTGGTTTTCAAGCGTCTTCTGCTCCGTCGTCTCGACGGCCGAAATGATGGCCGCTTCTTCCGGCGCTTCACCGCCCAGATCGGTAACCGCACTCATATAAAAGCGGATATGGCGCTCTTCATTGCCGGGAAGCACCGTATCGACGGGGGAAATACTGGCCTGACCGGCAAAGGCTGCGGCAAGCGCGCGATTGAAAACCTCCCGGTCGCGTTCATGCACGATGGTTTCGAGTTTGACACCGCGCTCCACGGCATCGCCATCGACAACGGATGAAAAAATATCAAGGAAACGCGCATTGGTACGCAGCGTATGGCCTTGGGAATCAACCGCCGCGATTGCCATTGGCGCTGAATTGAAGAAGCGGGTAAAACGCACTTCCGCCGAACGCAGCGCTGCGGAAGACGCATCGCCCTCTGCTCGGTCGAGAACGATTGTACGGCTGGTGCCGCGTGTGCCGTCGCGCGTCAGTTGAACGCGATGATAGAAGCGTACTGCAAGGCTTTGCCCGTTACGCTTGATGAGATCAAGATCGATGACCGCGTTGCGGCTGGTGCCCGGATCGGCCTTCACCGCATTGACGAGCGCCATGCCGCTACCTGCGACAATTTCATTGAGCGTCAATGATCCGGGCGTAAAACTGCTCAGATCGACGCCCAGCCATTCCGCAAGCGTCGCATTGAGATAGATGATGCGCCCCGATGGGTCGGAAGAGAAAAAGCCAGCCGGCGCGTGATCGAGAT
>JAATGD010000053.1 GCA_015654965.1 Hyphomicrobiales bacterium | reverse complement strand
GATTATATCTGGCATTTCGGTGTCCGAGGGATGTGGTCCATTCCTGTCAAATTAATAAGTCCTGAGCCTAAAATCTGCGCTGAAATTCAATTTGCTCACGCTGCTCTTCTTACCTCAAATTAGGAAAGAAGAGGGCTAAAAATCTCGGGGCTATTCAAAAAGCGGATTAGCAATCTAACGCAAACGAACTACCATCGTGAAAATAGCAATTTCTATTATTATTTTTCCCACCTATTTTCCAAAAACAATAACAATTTAAAAATTTAATGAATTGTTGCCTACGGATTTAATTATAGCGCCTAGATAAAAGTTATCTTTGGCTTGGAAATATATTGGACTTAGCCTCTACGCGCGAGTTCGCTCGTTTTCAGAGCGCCTTACTATAGATACGGATGCTCTGCTTTTCTTGGGAGGAGAGGTCATGACTAAATTATTCACACCTTCTATAAATCGTCGCCATTTGTTAGTCGCCATGGGGGCCGGTGCATTTGCCTCAAGCCTTGATGCATTAGCTCCTGCTTCAGCGTTTGCGAAAGCTCCGAAATTGGGTACGTCCATTGCGGGATGGTATCGCTTCAATATTGGAGACATTGAAGCTTCGATCATCTCGGATGGCTTACTTGATCTTGGGTCTGCAACAGACCAGTTTCCAGCCGCACCTGCCGACGAAATCACGGAAATCATGAAAAGTGAATTTCTGCCTGTAAAACCAATGATGCTGGAACAAAACTGTCTGGTCATCAATACGGGAAACAAGCTCGTCCTGTTTGACAGCGGTATGGGGTCGGATCAGCTTTTCGGGCCGGAATCAGGTCGAATGCTTAAAAATCTTGCGGCAGCTGGCATTAATCCCGCTGATATTGATGATATTGTTTTGACGCATGCCCATTGCGACCATTGCTGGGGAATGGTGTCGGACGATGGCAGCTTGATTTTCCCAAATGCACAAGTGCATATTTCTGAGGCCGATTTTGATTTCTGGACAGATGAGGCAAAGTTGAAAGCCGATGGCTTTGTGCCGAAGTTTGTAGCAGGGGCACGTAAAAACCTGTTACCATATCGTGATCGCATGCATTTTGTAAAAAACGACAAGGAAGTCCTACCCGGGATTACGGCTTTGACCACTCCCGGCCACACTGTTGGGCATACATCCTATGTAATCTCGTCAGGCAAGGAAACATTCCTGAACGTTGGCGACGTGGTGCATCACTACGCCTTGCTGTTTCAGAACCCACAATGGGAATTTGCGTTCGACAGCGATCCTAAAGTTGCAGCGCAAACCCGTCTAAAACTGTTCGATATGGCGTCAACGGATGAAATGCCAATGATTGGCTATCACTTTCCCTTCCCTGGGCTTGGTCACATACGACGTGAAGGCGATGCCTTTGACTATGCACCAATTCCGATGAAACATGCCTGAAATGAAAGCGGCCGGAATTCCGGCCGCTTTCTATAAATCTCAATCGTTACATGTTTGAGCCTGCATGGTGATCGCGCCCTCAGCATCCAGAACCCAAAACCTGTTACCGCTATCATCACGTTTGGCGTTAATCGTAAATAGCGAGCCGTCGAACAAGGGGGACAGCCCCCGAAAGCTGAAACGTGCCGGAAGATGGTTGTCATTCATCTGACTTGCCATCCGCAGCATGTAATTTGCCTGAAGTGGGCCATGCACGATCAAGCCTGAATAAAGCTCTTCATGAATGCAATAATCACGGTCATAGTGGATTCGGTGACCATTAAAGGTCACAGCCGAATACCGCATGAGTAATGTCGGCGTTCCATCGATTGCCAGCATCATATCCGGCTTAACGTAATCCGCCTTTGGCGGCTTGTTGCCACTTGGTGCTTCCAGCGCACGATAAACAATATCATGCCGCTCATTGAGTATAGCTTTGCCGTCGACTGAATATTCATGATGGACGGTTACAAAGCACAGCGTTCCGCTGCGGCCTTCCTTGACGGCAATGTCATCAACCCGCGAAAAACGACGAACCTTATCGCCGACCCGAAAACATCCTGAGAAACACAATTCACCGCCCGCCCACATCCTGCGTGGCAGTGGCACCGGCGGCAAAAAAGCCCCACGCGCAGGATGGCCGTCTGTGCCAAGACCCGACATCGGTACGATGTCTGGAGATAGGCACCAATGGATACCGACTGGTGCCAGGTCCCCTTCTACAAGGTCGCAAGGTTCATCAAGAACTGCGGCCAGACCGTTCGCGAGCCGTGGTGTGATTACATCGAACGTTTCACGCTCAGAACCCAGCCATTTTCTCAGATGCTCTACATCGATTTTTTCGGACATGGCAAATCTCAATATGAGCGGGGAAGACCAAGAACATGCTCGGCGATGTAGCTTAGGATCAGATTGGTTGATATTGGCGCAACCTGATACAAGCGCGTTTCGCGGAACTTGCGTTCGACATCGTATTCACTGGCAAAGCCAAAACCGCCGTGAAATTGTATGCCGGCATTGGCGGCTTCCCATGATGCCTGAGCGGCAAGATATTTAGCCATATTTGCCTCGGCACCGCACGGTTTTCCGGCATCATACAGCCGACAGGCCTGATAGCGCATCAGATTGGCAGCCTCTATCTCGATATGCGCCTGCGCAATAGGAAACTGCACACCCTGATTCTGGCCGATAGGACGACCAAAAACGATGCGCTCCTTTGTATACTCCACCACTTTGTCGGTGAACCAATAGCCATCGCCAATACATTCTGCTGCAATCAATGCACGTTCGGCGTTCAGCCCTGTCAAAATATATTTGAACCCCTGCCCTTCTTCGCCAATCAGGTTTTCTGCCGGGATTTCAAGATCATCAAAAAACAGCTCATTGGTTTCATGATTGACCATGTTGCGGATAGGACGCACTTCCATACCCTGCCTGATGGCATCCTTGATATCAACCAAGAAAATGGACAGGCCTTCCGACTTCTTCTTCACCTGATCAAGTGGTGTGGTGCGTGCGAGAAGAACCATGAGATCCGAATGCTGAATACGGGAGATCCAGACTTTCTGACCATTTATGACGTAACGGTCGCCCTTTTTAACGGCTGTCGTTTTAATACGCGTCGTATCTGTGCCGGTCGTCGGTTCAGTTACGCCCATGGATTGCAGGCGCAATTCGCCGGAAGCAATTTTGGGCAAATAGTACCGCCGTTGCTCTTCGGAACCATGCCGGACAAGCGTATTCATATTATACATCTGTCCGTGACATGCGCCGGAATTGCCACCCGCACGATTAATTTCTTCCATGATGACAGACGCTTCGGTCAAACGAAGCCCTGCCCCACCATATTCTTCCGGGATCAGCGCTGCCATCCAGCCTTCACGCGTCAGTGCGGCCACAAATTCATCGGGATAGGCGGCTTCTTCATCAATACGTCGATGATATTCAGCCGGAAAGCTCTGGCAAAGGGTTTTGATGCCATCACGAATATCGGAAAAAGCTTCATTCGGGTTCAAAAAATCATTCACTTGGCATACTCCGGGAGAGCAAACGGCACTGGATCGTTTCATCGATCTGTGCGACGAAAAAATCCTCAGTACAAAAGCGTCCGAACATCATCGATAGAGGCCAGAATTTTCAGCTTGCTGAAAAGCGCATCGGCATCAGCATTTAGAACAGGCTTTGCAAGCGTGCTGAACTTTGCAGCCAGTGCTTCCGGGGAAGGAAAAGTGTCAGGTTCGCCGGAAGGATTCGAGATATGCAGGCGATGCGTTTTGCCTTCCACCAGAACTTCAAGCGTTGCACCAAAAGGATGCTGCAAGCCTTCAAGCCGCTCATCGCGTATAACACTGACCCGATCTGCAAGTGCGTCCACTTCGGGCTTGCCCAACAGATCATAATCGTCCCAGCCAAACTCTCCGCGCAATAACGCAACCGCAGCAGCAAACGGCATCGAAAACTGACCTTCAACGATACTGCGTGGCCGGCGTTTCTTATCAAGTGGCGTACCAACAAGCGTGATACCGTTGGTATGCAGTCCCACTGTTATGGTTTCTATATTATCCGCCGTGAACTTATGGGTACGCCGAAGTTCAAGAAGGCCGTCGATTGCTGCGTGGGTGTAACGACAAGCCGGATAGGGTTTGACGCCGATATTCATCGTTTCCCAGACAGAACCCAATCCGGCAACGGCACGGGCTGGATCAGCATTGTCGCTATAACCGTTCAGAAAACCGTGTTTGCCATCAATAGCATCAACCGCGCCGATGAAGCCTTCATCTGCCAATGTTGCCGCCATCAATCCTTTCATAGCCGCTTCGCCAACTTGATAGCGCTTGTTCCATGCTCCATTGATCAAAAACTGCAAAGATCCGGATGCCTGGCTCCCTGCAACGCCAAAAGCATTTTCCATCGCGTCTGCATCAAGGCCGAATAATCGTCCTGCCGCAGCGGCCGCGCCAAAGGTACCAGCGGTGGCCGTGGGATGAAAACCGCGGGCATAATGCGCAGCCGGGTCAAGGGCCACTCCAAGACGGCAACAGACTTCAAAACCAATAACAATCGCGGCAAGAAGATCATCACCGGATGCGCCGGTCATTTCCGCTGCCGCAAAGGCTGCCGGAACAACCGGCGCACTCGGGTGCAACGAACTGTCGGCATGTGTATCATCAAAATCGAGAGAATGTCCCAATGCACCATTTAAAAGAGCGGCAGCAGCGGGTGCATAATGGCGGTTCAGTCCGAATACGGTGCATTCTCCGGTCCCATCCATTCCCAGCCGTTCCAGCATGGCAAGAATTGAGGCTGTGGAATCGGCCTCATGTGCGGCGCGGATAGCCGAGCCAATCAGGTCAATTGCCAGCGTGAGCGCACGCTCTTTGACTTGTTGCGGAATGTCTGCAGAAGACGTGTCAGCTGCGAAATGAGCGAGAGTGTTTGTAACGGACATCGTCATCAGCTTTCAATCTTGGATGGTGCACCAGCACGCAAAAAAATCTGCCGGGCACGCAATATGACCGGCGAATCAACCATGGCACCATCAACGCGAAGCGCGGCATCGCCGCTTTTGGCTGCCTCCAAAATGCGACAAGCCCAATCCAGTTCTTGCTGTGAAGGTTTGAAACCTTTGCGTGCTAACTCTATCTGGGCCGGGTGAATGAGCAGCTTGCCGCCAAAGCCGAGTTCAACAGCATGAGCGCAATCCTCGAGAAGAATATTTTCGGCATTGATTGCCGTTGTCACGCCATCGAGCGGTGCGGGAATATTGGCAAGCCGTGAAGCCAATACGATTTGGCTGCGTGCATGCAACAGAGACAGATAGGTGTGCCCCATTGAAAGGTCCGCAGCATAATCGATAGAACCGAACGCGAGGCGTGCCGCCGTTCTTGCAATTTTCCCAACGTTTCCAATACCTCTGGCGCTCTCTATCAGGGCGATAACAGGATGCTTGCCATACGTGGCAACGCGGCTTACATCGTCATCACTTTCAGATTTCGGCAGTATGACAGCAGCGAGCGGTAACTGTTCGACAAGCCGCAGATCACCTTCATGGCATGGTGTGCCGATAGCGTTAATCCGCACAATAAGAGGCACAGCGGAAGACAACTGCGTAAGCGCTCTCGCAAGCCCGTCACGTGCCGCGGCTTTATTATCCGGTGCGACCGCATCCTCAAGGTCAATGATAACGGCATCCGGGCGCGCACTGATTGCCTTCCCAAAGCGTTCAGGACGGTCTGCCGGCACAAAAAGCGGGAGGGATAATCTTTCTATCATCGTGTGCATACATACTGATCCGATCAATTCTCGAAAAAGCATGGGCGACGACGCGCTATATTGGAAATATATTTTTAATCGGGTCTGTATAGCAAAACGTGATAGTTTATCTGCCCAATCCGCAACCGAAATTATAAACTACCATATATGATTATAACATTCCGATATATCAGATGGAGGAAGCTGTTATTTGAAGTGATAGCATATTTGGCCAATTCTAGAGCAAGCTGAAGCCTCTCAACCGGCTTTGTGCACTCGTGATTCAGAAGCCAAGGTTCGCTCAATGAAATCCAACGATCTGGAAGGCCTCCTCGTCGTATCTGTAGAGCAGGCAGTTGCCGCTCCTTATGTATCCTCCCGTCTGGCTGAAGCCGGTGCACGCGTGATTAAAATTGAGCGTCCTGAGGGCGACTTCGCGCGGGGATATGACAGCCTCGTTCACGGTGAAAGCGCTTATTTCGTGTGGCTCAATCGTGGAAAAGAATCGGTTTGTCTGGACCTGCGCGAAGAACGCGCCCGCAAGACACTTTCCAACATGATCGCAAAAGCCGATGTGTTCATTCAAAATCTCGCGCCCGGTGCAATTGATCGACTGGGCTTTGCCCCTGAAAGACTGAGAAAAGACAATCCGCAACTTATTACCGTCTCCATATCAGGCTACGGAGAAGAAGGGCCTCTTCAATATATGAAAGCCTATGATCTTCTGGTGCAGGCGGAAAGCGGGCTTTCATCCATTACCGGCACACCCGATGGCATGACACGGGTTGGTGTATCCGTCTGTGATATTGCCGCAGGAATGACAGCCTATCAGGCGGTTCTTCAGGCACTGATCGCGCGCGGAAAAACTGGCCGGGGTCGGCATCTGTCGATTTCGCTTTTCCATGCACTCGCTGACTGGATGAATGTGCCTTATCTTCAATATGTCTATGGTGGGAAGACACTGGGGCGAAATGGCCTGACACATCCGACCATCGCGCCTTATGGTGCTTATGCAGGACGCGATGGCAAGGAGGTTCTATTCTCCATCCAGAATGAACGGGAATGGCACCAGTTCTGTGCCGAAGTTCTCAATCAGGCGGAGCTTGCCAAAGACCCGCGCTTTGACAACAATTCTCATCGCGTTGCCAATCGCATATCTCTTAATGAGATCATCAATGCAGTTTTCAGAACACTCTCCCGCGATGAACTTGTTCAGCGTTTAAAAGACGCAAAAATAGCCTTTGGTCGCGTGTCTACAATGGAGGATCTGTCAGAACATCCGCAAAACCGCTATATCGAAGTGGAAACACCAACCGGCCCGGTACGCATGCTTGCAACAGGTGTTCTTACAGACGGCGCTGACATTCAGCCCGGCCCCGTACCCGCGCTCGGTCAGCACACCGGATCAATACTGTCAGAGTTCAACTAGGCTCAACAACGGAACAATCCATGTCCCTTGATCGTCCGCATAAGAACTCATCCATTGAACGCGCACGAGCTGTCAAAGCCGACACATTCAGCATTATTGCCGGCACTTTACACAAAGTTCAGGCCAGAAATATCGTTGATTTTGGTTGTGGTTATGGCGAGATGGCCGCACGGCTTTCGGCAGATGGCTTTGACGTGACTGGCGTTGATCCGTCTGCTGAATCGATTGAGCAGGCACGCACATTGTACCCAAATCTCAAATTCGTCGCCGGAACTGCAGAAGAACCACCGCTCCCGGCAGGCAGTTTCGATGCCGCCTATTTCCTGAACTCTCTTCATCATGTGCCTTCTGAACATATGCAGCAGGCTGTTCTGTCGGCAATCCATACCGTGCGTCCTGAAGGGCTGGTTCTGGTGGTGGAACCATTGGCGGCCGGAAGTTTCTTTCGTGCCATGCGTCCTGTTGAAGACGAAAGCGAGATCAGAGCACGCGCAGTCCATGCCGTCGATATGCTGATTGGCAACGGAACGCTACAGCTGGTTGATTTACAACGCTGGGATCGCGAGAATAAGTTTCAGTCTTTGCAAGACTTTACAGACTATCTCTTACGGGTTGACCCGCATCGGTCCGAATCTATTCGTAAAAATAGCGCACAACTGGCAAAGGCATGGCGCGATAATGTCACTGTTCGCGAAAACAGAGCCATTTTATATCAACCTTTGATTTGCTGGACTCTTAAACGTCGATAGGCCGCATATTGCATTCAATCAAATCGCCAGCTATGCATTTGGTATATACTTTATTGCTCCTTTATAAGGAAAAGCGATGGACATAAGGCAACTTCGGTATTTTGTTGCTATTGCTGAGCAAGGTTCCTTTTCCAGGGCCGCAAATCTGCTGCATATTGCTCAGCCTGCCTTGTCTTTGCATGTCCGTAATATGGAATTTGATCTCGGAACACCGCTTCTTTCCAGAAGCCCAAAGGGCGTTGTTCCTACAGAGGCCGGTGAAATTCTTCTCAAAAATGCGCGTATCATTCTCGACCAGCTGACCATCGCTGAGGAAGAAATACGCGGTCATGACAATGATCCGAGTGGAGAAGTAAGACTGGGGCTACCAGGCACAATCAGCCAAATTCTGGCAGTCCCGCTTATTACAGCTGCACGGATGCGCTACCCAAAGATCAAGCTACGCATAGCAGAGGCCATGAGTGGCTTTGTTCTGGAGTGGATGCGTGATGCGCGTATTGACCTTGCTGTGCTTTACCGCAACGTTGATGATCGTGGCATCACGATGGTGCGCATGCTGGAGGAGGAACTCGTCTTCTTCGGTCCTGTGGAACCTGTAACAGATGTAGCTTTGCCTCATCCCGGAACTGATCTCGACTATCATCTCATCGCACAGCTACCATTGATATTGCCTAGCGAGGCACATGGCTTGCGCGAGTTGCTGGAGCGGCAGGCAATCTCGTTTGATCTTCAGCTCAATACGGTCATCGATGTGGATTCCTATTCCAATATCAAGGAACTGGTTCGTTCCGGCATTGGCTATTCAATTCTGCCCTTCAATGCCATTGCGCATGAAGTCGAAGCTGGCATTCTCAATTGCTGGAAAATCGCCAATCCCCAGATTCAACGCTCTATCTATTTGGCTCACTCCATTGAGCGGCCCATGACAAATGCCGTTGCAGCCATTGAAGCACTCAGTCGGGAAATCTTGCGGGATCTGGCCCGAACCGGACAATGGGCAGGCGCAACCATTCTTCCTGACGACGCAGTCAGCGATTAAAAACAGTTCCTTATCCAGAGCTTTCAAAAAGAGCGGACGATGAGCTTTGCCATATAAAGTTTATCGCTTTGGCTTTAGCTAGAACGTTTTTATATGGCGGGAAGCGAATTAATCAATTTGATACGTGACCATCTCGTCATCACAATATGGCTAACCTTCGAGGGATTGAGGATCGAAGGCACTGGGAGGAATTATGGGAACGCTCAAACATTTTTTCAGCGCGACGGGTCGTTTTACATCGGCAGCCCTGATTTTAGCGACCGCAAGCGCCGTTTCGACAACCGCATTTGCGGCTGAAAAACCAAAACAGCTTCAGATCGGCATTACGACCTATTCGTCAGGTGCGGCTTCCGTATTCGGGGTTCCGGCACGAGAAGCGGCCGTCATGCTTGCAGAGCAGATCAATGCAAAAGGCGGCATTGACGGCGTACCCGTCAAATTGCACTTTATCGATGAAGGTGCAGGGCTGGAAACGCTTTTGACCGAATATCGCCGTCTGGCTGAAGATGTCGGCGTCGATGTCATGTTTGGCTCCATTTCCTCAGGGATTTGCAATAAGGTAGCGCCGCTCGCGGAAGACCTCGAAGTCATCAATTTCATGTGGGATTGCGGTACGCAACGCATCCTTGAAGATGACAAGTATAATTACGTCTTCCGCACACAGGCCAATGCCACGCCCGAAGTTCTCGCCCCGCTCGCATATCTGCTCAAGCACAATCCCGATTTCAAGACGATTGCGGTCGTCAATCAGGACTATGCCTGGGGCCGCGATAGCTGGGAAATTTTCTCAACTGCCCTTAAAACCCAGCGGCCCGATGTCGAGGTCGTGGCGGAACTGTTCCCGGCCTTTGGAGCTGCCGATTTTTCTACGGAAGTTTCGCGCCTGCAAGCATTGAAGCCGGATGTCATTCTATCGACGTCATGGGGCGGCGATCTCGACACATTTGTGCGCCAGGCCAAGCAGCGCGGTCTTTTTGACCAGTCGAAATTTGTTTTGGCACTGGCTGAATCCTCACTAGAGCGTCTTGGTGACGATCTGCCGGAAGGCGTCATCGTCGCAGCCCGTGGCGACCACTATTTCCTGCATCCCGAAATGCTCGAAGATGAAAAATTCCAGAAATTCAATGCGGATTTTAAAGCCAAAACCGGCTCCTATCCAATTTACTCGGTCTACCATATGGTTCAGGCTTTTGCGGCACTGGAGGCCGTTTATGCAAAAGCCATTGCCGCAAATGGCGGTGAATGGCCGGATAAGGAGCAGATTTCCAAAGCGATGATCGGCCTTGAATATCAGGGCTTCGGGCGTCCGCTGGTTATCCGCGAAGACGGTCAGGCTGTCGAAGCGCAGCTTGTTGGAACAACTGCCAAGGTGGACGCCTATCCTTTTAAAATCATAGATAAAATGGAAATCTATGATGGCGCTGGAATAACAGCGCCTGTCGGTGAGAACTCCATCGAATGGATTAAAACTTTCCCTGCGGATCAGCTCAAGATCAACGGCACAAGCTACAGTCACAAATAAATCAGGGTATCGGCCCCATCGCTGAAGATCGATGGGGTCGATCATCTGGTTTCATTGCGGATCGTGCCGGATAAAAAGCAAGCAGGAACAAAACCATGACTTTTAATTTCGCCGTTCTGGCATTGCTCGACGGCATTGCCTATGCGTCACTGCTTTTCCTTGTCGCCGTTGGCCTCACACTCATTTTCGGTGTTCTGGGCATTCTGAACATAGCGCATGGAAGCCTGTATGCAATTGGCGCTTATGTGGCAGCAACCATGGGGCAATGGCTGGTGAGTAACGGCTATAATCCCTGGCTCACTTACCCCGCTCTT
>JAATGD010000116.1 GCA_015654965.1 Hyphomicrobiales bacterium | reverse complement strand
GCGCCGCTCGATCTGGCCTACGATCGCAAGGCGGATCATGATTTCGACCCGGAAAACGATGTCAAATCCGGCGGCATATCCGCGCGCGTCGATCATGATTTCGGCGGGGTTGAACTGACCTCGATTACTGCGGTGCGCGGGCATGATTTCTCACAATTTCTCGACGGCGAGTTTACGCCCACGCCGTATATCGTTCAGGGACAGGTGGAAAAGCAACGCCAGTTCAGTCAGGAGCTACGGCTGTCGTCGAATGATGACGGGCCTTTGCGCTGGACCGGCGGGCTTTTTTACATGCATGAAAAATTCGACGGCACGCAATATTTCGACCTTGCCTCGCTGCCACGTGATCAGTTGAGCCGTGATGTCTTCGAGCAAAGCGCCGATACCTACTCCGCCTTTGGCGAAGTGGCTTATTATGTCCTGCCACAACTGGAGCTTTCGGCGGGCGCACGGCTGACCCATGACAGCAAGCGCACCAGTTCGGAAATCAGTTCGCCGAGCGGCACATATATGTTCGGCTATCCCGGTTATGCCGAAGGGGATGTCTCCTTCACCAATTTTTCACCGGAGGCCAGTGCGACATGGCATTTTTCCGAAGGCAATATCGCCTATGCGAAAATCAGTCGTGGCTATAAGGCCGGTGGCATCAGCCCCTATATCGAGGCGGACGGTTCCGCCAACAGCTATGATCCTGAAACCACGACGAGCTATGAGGTCGGCGCGAAGGCAACCGTGCTCGATGGCCGTGTGACACTGTCGGCCGCTGCCTTCTATATCGACTGGAAGGACCAGCAGGCCGTCATCTACACGACGCCTTTCACCCGCGTTTATCGAAATGCGGCAGCGGCAACGTCAAAGGGCTTTGAAGTCGAAGGTACATGGACAGTCACTGACGCCCTGTCGGTGTCGGGTGGCTATGGCTACACACACGCCAAATATGACGACTTCGTCGATGAGGTGGTGGGACAAAATTATTCTGGCAATCCCCTGCCTTTCGCCCCCGAACATAGTTTTAATGCCGGTGCACGCTGGAAACATGAGTTCCAGAATGGCTGGCTGCTCAATACCGGGATCGATTATGCCTATCGAAGCTCCTATTCGTTCACCTCTAACAACAGTTATCGCCAGAAGCCCACGCATATTGTCGATGCGCATATAGGTATTGCGAAGGACTGGTGGAGCGCGACGCTGTGGGGCAAGAACCTCACCGATGAAACCTATCTCAAGAACTATTTCAGCTATTCGGGAACCGATATGGGTGTCGCCGCACAGGGACGATCCTACGGGCTGACGCTGGCAGCGAAGTGGTAGGCAGCATGACGGACGTTCATTTCAACTCTCCCATCGCCACCGTGTCGCGATCGCGTGACGATAGGCTGCTCATGGTTCTGATCGGTGCGCTCTATTTTTCGCAAGGCTTGCCGATGGGCCTCGCAATGGAAGCCCTGCCTGTCATCATGCGCCAGAATGGTGTCCCGCTTGAGATATTGGCATTCATTCCTCTGGCCGGTCTTCCATGGATACTCAAAATATTCTGGGCGCCGCTTGTCGATAACCACTGGAGCATCCGGTTAGGGCGTCGCCGCAGCTGGATCATTCCGATGCAGGCGGTTCTTCTGCTATCGATGATCTCGCTTGCTTTTATTCCTGCGGTTTCGAGCAATGCCCTTCTTATGATTGTTATCATGGCAGTCGGCATGTGCGCGAGCGCTACGCAGGATACCGCAACCGATGGTCTTGCCGCTGAACGTCTGCGTGCCGGTGCCCTGAGCCGGGCGAATGCGCTGCAGATTGCGGGCATGATGGCAGGCTTCATGGTTGGTGGCGGTGGCGCGCTGCTTTTCATCGATGCGCTCGGCCAGCGAAATCTGTTGCTACTCCTGTCGTTGATACCGTTTGGGACCATTCTTCTCGCACTTGCGTGGAAGGAGGACGCTTTACAGGCGGCTCATGTCGGACACGCAAAGGCGCGGCTTTGGGATTGCTTCCGGCGGCAGGGCATCTGGCCATTACTGCTGCTGGCTTTCCTTTATGGCGGCGCGCATGCTGGTGGCGCGAGCGTGACAAAACTCTTTCTCGTCGATATGGGCTGGACAAACCGTGATGCGGGACTTGTCGCCACTCTCGGCGGTCTGGTGCTGATTTTTATCGGCAGTCCGCTCGGCAGCAGGCTTGCGGCAAATAAGCTCTGGGGCGGACTGACCGCCGGTGTTGTCGTGGTTATGCTGGGGTTCGCCGCGTGGGGGCTGCTGGCTCTCCATGCCATTCCGGTCGATTGGCCCGGTGTGGTCGCCGCGACCATATTGCTCAATGTCGGCAGCGGCATCATCGCGGTTTGCGCCGCAACGCTGGTCATGGCCTTTGGTGGTGCGGGAAAGCAGGCAGGAACCGATGTGACCTTGCTGCAAAGCATCAATGTCACTGGCGAAATGTTACTTGCGGGCGTCGTTGTCTGGCTTGCCGCTTCCATCGGCTATAGTTCGATGTTCCTGCTGGTTGCAGTCGGATGCCTGCTCATTGTTGCGGTTGCCCGGATCGTGAAGCGCGTTCTTCCGTCCTCCACTCTCACGCTTGTGGGTAAGGACGAAATTCCGGGAGGGGCGCGAAATGAATGATTTCACCGAGCGGCTGGTAGATCGCATTGCCCGTCGTCCGCATGGGCTTCTGGGACGCCTGCTATATCGTTTTCCGATCGGGCATAAACCCGGCTTCGATCTTGCTCTTTCGAGGGCGTGGCCTAAGCAGGAGGACCATATAATCGAGGTCGGTTGCGGAGGAGGCGTCTTCATACGCCGCGCATTAAGGAGCGGTTGCCGCGCCACGGCATTCGATCATAGCGATGCGATGGTCGACGCCACCCGGAGGCTGAACGCCGATGCCGTCAGAACCGGACGTCTTCAGGTCATTAAAGCTGATGCATCGGAATTACCGGTTGGAGATTGCATCGCTGACAAGGTCTATTGCCTGAACGCCTTTTTCTTTTTCCCCGCCCCACAAGCAGCCTTGCGGGAGATGGCGCGCGTCCTCAAGCCTGATGGTGTCCTTGTTATTGTAACGACTCCGCCGGATATGCGCGAACAGATCCGCGGGTATTTTAACCGTATGGCGCAATCTATGAAGTTCTATAGCGGAGATATGCTCTGCGAATTGGCGCAGGCCGCCGGACTTGAGCCGAAAGAAATCGTACAGTCACCCAAAGCCGGAATTTTATTACTGGCGGAAAAAGAAGGATTGTCCCGGTGACTGACACGGAATTACAGATCGGCGGTGTCATTGAAACCCCGGGGTTCAAAGGAACAGAGATGGCTCGGTTTGTCTGAACAGTTTGGGGCACTATGCTAAGTGGATTTCCGCCGCGATTATGCCGCCACCGTCATTGGTGCTAGCGCGTCAGGGTTTGTTTGCGCAAATGGCAAAGCGCTCCTGCACCATACGGTCGAGGCCTCGGAAGAAGGTCATCTTGCGCGCTTGCGCCCAGTGGATATCGCGCAGGTTGCGGTCCACGACAATATCGACGAATCCGGCGTCCTGTAAGAGTTTTACCACCGCCTCGGCAGGCATCTGGTCGGAGAAATAAACGCGGGACCGAATATTCTGATAACGGTTGGCCATTTCAGGCTTCATGTGGCTGGTTTGGTTTTTTCCGGTCAACCTGTTCCAGGCCTTTTCCAGTTTGCCTGCCCATGTCCTTTTGCCCATATTGCCGTCGACGATGAGAAGCTTTCCGCCGGGTTTCAACACGGAATACCATTCAGCGAAAGCCGCAACCGGATCAACCAGGGTCCACACGAGATGCCGATTCGTGATGACGTCATAGCTCTCGCGTGGTTCCAGAGTGTTTTCGGCATCCCCCAGCATGAAACGAATATTGGTACCGCGTGCCATGGCTTTTGCACGCGCCTGTGCCAGCATCGCCTCCGACCAGTCCAGTCCGGTGACATCGAATCCCACATCATTTATCAGGTGCGAAATCACAGCCGTTCCGCATGCAAGGTCGAGTGCCCGTCGACCCTCGCCATCGCCAAGATGCTTGCGGATCAGGCGCTGCCAACCCTTGCGTTCGGCATCTGAAAATATCTCATGTCCAACGCTTTGATCGAAGGTCGCTGCCCGTTCGGACCAGAAGTCACGAATTTCGTCACGAATGGAGTAATTGGAATAATCAGAATGCATCGGGATGCCTTATTGTAATTTTTACGCTGGAAACGCTCTAAAACATATAACTTGATTCCGTTAGTCACCTTTTATATGCGAGGAGAGGTTATCCACCATCAGGAAATTCTAACATGTCCTTTTTAAAGATCCGCGCGACAATCATTATGTGGCTAATGATTGTCATGTCTGGAGCAGCTTTCGCGCAATCGTTTGATATCACAGACGTTGCAGGGCGCAAGGTCCACTTCGACAAGCCCGCGCAAAGGGTGGTTCTTGGCGAAGGCAGAATGCTTTATGCGATCGCGTCGGTAGTGCAAGGTGATCCTTTCGCACGGATCGTTGGCTGGCGTAATGATCTGAAAAACAATGATGGTGACGGCTATAACGCCTATGTCGCAAAATTACTCAAAGCGAAGGATATTCCTTTTCTGGGCAATATCGCGGATGGCACGCTCCAGACGGAAACCCTTGTCGATCTGAACCCTGATCTGGTGCTGCTATCCATCGGCAGCAAGACAGCGGCTGATGAATCGGGACTGGAAGGAAAGCTTGCCGATATCGGTATCAAGCTCGTCTATATCGACTTCCGTGAACATATTCTTGCCAATACCGAGCCGAGCCTCGGCATTCTCGGCAAGGTTCTCGACAGCGAGAAGAAGGCAGGAGAGGTGGCAGCCTTCTGGAAAGAGCAGCTCGCACGCGTCACGGACAAGATAAAGGCCGCCAATCCTGCAAAGCCGAATGTGTTCATGTATCGCGCACCCGGTTTTGGCGACTGCTGCGGAACATTTGGCCCGGATAATTTCGGTCTGATGACGGAACTGGCAGGCGGCCATAACCTCGGTTCCGATTTCCTGCCCGGCTATACCGGAACCATCAATCCCGAACAGGTCGTGGATTCAAATCCTGATATTGTCGTCGCAACAGGCGCCAACTGGTCCAATAGCAAGGATATGGGCGCTTTCGTCAATGTCGGCCCGGGCGCGGCAACAAGCGCTGAAAACAGCCGCAAAACGCTACAGGCCCTGATGGAGCAGCCTGCTTTTGTCGGAACGAAAGCGTTCAAGAACGGGAATGTCCATGCCATCTGGCATCAGTTCTATACAAGCCCCTATCAGTTTGTCGCGGTTCAGCAACTGGCCAGGTGGTTTCACCCGGATCTGTTCGCCGATCTTGATCCCGAACAGACATTCAGGGATTTCCATCAGCGGTTTTTGCCGATCCCATATCAGCCCGGTTATTGGCTTGATCTGAAGGCTACTGGCGCAAACTGATGGCACAGACAATGGACGTTCGTCAGGATATGCGGGCAGGGCATGAGCAGTATCGCTCGCTCGCGCTCAGGAAAGTCGGTATCCTTGTGGCGATGCTGATCGCTCTTGTGCTTTCATTCGCTCTCGATGTGGCGTGGGGACCTGCCCGTTACAGCCTTGCGGATGTGGTGCATGCTCTTGCGCACCCGTCTTTGGTGACGGACAAGATCGGCATGGTCGTCTGGAATATCCGCATGCCCGTTGCCGTCATGGCGATTGTCGTGGGGGCCGCACTTTCGGTGGCAGGCGCGCAGATGCAGACGATCCTTGCAAATCCCCTCGCAAGCCCTTTCACGCTCGGCATCTCGGCTGCCGCCAGTTTTGGCGCGGCACTTGCCATTGTCACGAGCGTTCCGCTCATTCCGGTGGCGGTGGGTTTCCTCGTTCCGGTCAATGCCTTTCTCATGGCTCTGGCCGCGACGCTGTTCATTTATTTCATCTCGCAATTGCGGGGCGTGTCGATCCAGACAATCGTACTGCTCGGGATCGCGCTCGTCTTCACCTTCAATGCCTTGCTGGCCTTTCTTCAATATATCGCTTCCGAACAAGCCTTGTCGGCTGTGGTGTTCTGGACGATGGGAAGCCTGACCAAGGCGACATGGCCGAAAATCGGGCTGATCCTTGTCGTGCTGGTGATCGCACTTCCCCTGTTTGCACGCCATGCATGGGCATTGACCGCCATTCGGCTGGGTGAAGAGAAAGCGTCCAGCTTTCGTGTCAATGTGCGCCGGATCCGGTTGGAAACCATGATCATCGTATCGCTTCTGGCGGCCGTTCCCGTCAGTTTCGTCGGCACGATTGGCTTTGTCGGGCTGGTCGGCCCCCACATCGCCCGCATGCTTCTGGGAGAAGATCAGCGGTTTTTCCTGCCGGGATCGTTATTGGCCGGGGCATTACTGATGTCGCTGACGTCGATTGTTTCCAAATCGATCATTCCGGGCGTGGTTTTCCCGATCGGGATCATCACGGCCCTGGTCGGAGTCCCGTTTTTCTTCTCCCTTATCCTGTCGAACAGGAGGCGGTCATGGTAACGCTGGAACTGCAATCGGTGGGCGCATATTATGGCCGGACGCTTTCCATCCGGGATATTTCCACCCCCCCGATCAAGGCGGGAGAGCTGGTCGCTGTGATTGGACCCAATGCGGCCGGAAAATCGACGCTGTTCAAGCGTATCGCCGGATTGCTGCCCGGACCGGGTGCGGTGAAGATCGAAGGGGTTCGCGCCGCCAATGCCATCGGCTACATGCCGCAGGACAATGCCGCCAATGCCGTGCTGACCGTTTATGAAACCATTCTGCTGGCAAAGAAGCAGGGGGCTTCATGGCGGGTTCACGATGAGGATCTGCATCTGATCGATGAAACGATGCGGGCACTCAATATCGAACACCTGTCATTTCGGGATCTTGGTACCTTGTCGGGTGGCCAGAGGCAGCTCGTTTCGATCGCCCAGACGCTGGTGCGCGAACCGGACATCATCCTGATGGACGAGCCGACCAGCGCGCTCGATCTGCATCGTCAGGTGGAAGTGCTTGATCTCATGCAGAAATATGCCCGGTCAAAAGGCATGATCGTCATGATCGCAATCCATGACATCAACCAGTCGCTGCGCTTCGCCGACAAGGTGCTGATCATCGAGAAGGGACTGATGCATGCTTGCGGCAAGCCTTCGGATGTCATCACCACGGATATGCTGCGCGATGTGTATAAAATTCGTGCGCGCATCGAGAAGTGTTCCATGGACCATGACCACATCATCGTAGACGGGGCGCTGCACTAAAGCCTAGCATGTATAAAGCGTCTAACTTATTGAATTAGCGTATTATCTGGCAGGCAGCAGAGCCAGTCCCTGCAAACCCACCTCTGAAATTCTAATCGTTTGAATCACCTTGGTTGCCCGGAAACGGGTGGCCGGGGTCGGGAGAGATTTTTCTACGAACGCATAACAACAAACAATTTTTCTTCCCAAACAGAACATACAGAATGGAAAGACAGGCAACAGAAATGATGAAATCCCTGACCTTGGCTCTTATGGCAGGCGTATGCTTTGGCAGCGCCGCCTGGTCTCAGGAGAACGACGCATTGCAGCTCAACGTCATTACGATCAATGGCAGCGGCGGCGGAGAGCGTGTGGGTGGTGAAATCGAAAACTACCGGGCGACGCGTTCGGTCAGTGCGACCAAAACCGACACGCCGCTCAAGCAAGTGCCGCAATCAGTCGTGGTGCTTCCCAAAGAGGCGATTGAAGATGCCGGATATGATAATATCGAGCCGATACTGGATTATGCGGGTGTGGGGAAGGGCAATAATTTTGTCGGCTCCCTGTCCGGCTATAACCTGAGAGGCTTTGCATCGTCATCCTTCTACCTGAATGGTTTTCCTATCGGTAATGGATATACGCTTGCGCCGGATACTTCCTATGTGGATCGCATCGATGTGCTGAAGGGACCATCCTCATTGATCTTCGGCAAGGGTGATCCGAGCGGCTTGTTCAATATCCTGACCAAACAGCCGGAGGAGACGGCATCCTATACATTGGGCGCGCAGTTCGGTAGCTATAAGTCGGCCCGCACCACCCTTGATGCGACCGGACCGCTCAACAAGGATAAAACGCTTCTCTATCGTCTGAATGCCGCGTGGGATTCAAGCGAAACCTTCAGGGATTTCGGAGACACGAAGCGATATGTTGTGGCCCCTGTCGTAAGCTGGAAGCCTAACGCCGACACAAAAATCACTTTCGAGGCTAATCTGGTGCGCGGAACGGCCCCGCTTGATCGTGGCGTTCCGATGTATCAGGGTCAGATCGCCATGACCTCGGATTCATTCAGCATCAACGAGCCGGGACTGGACTTCCTCACGAAAAACACGCAACTGCAGCTGCGTTTCGATCACAATCTGAATGATGACTGGTCGGTCAATGGCGGTATTCAATATGTCAATGGCTCAACGCGTGGCTATGCTGCGGAATCCCGCAGCCTGAAATCGGATGGACGCAAACTCGTTCGCCAGTATAGCTATCGCGTCAACAGCTGGCACAGTCTGAATGCCCAACTCAACGTGGTGGGCAAATTCAATACGGGGGCGTTTGACCACAAGCTTCTGGCTGGCGTGGAATTTGAACATGCCTATACGCGCATCCATAAATTCCAGTCCAACACGTCAAGCTATCCGCTGGTGCTGGACATTCTTGATCCGCAATATGGTCAGGCGCTGCCGCCACTCATCAGCCAGCCTGTCTCTTATGGTAAATCCGATACCTATTCCGCTTTCATTCAGGATCAGGTCGGCATCACGGACCGCTTGAAGCTGATCGGTGGCGTTCGTGTCGACAATTACATCAACAAGGCGACCGAAGACGAGGAGACGACGACGGCATTTACGCCACGCATAGGCGCGACCTATGAGCTGACGCCTTGGGCCAGCCCCTTCGTGATCTATTCGCAATCCTTCTCGCCAAACAACGGCACGGACGCTAACGGCGATACCTTTGATCCTGAGACGGGTAAAGCCTATGAAGCAGGTGTCAAATTCGATCTGCTTGATGATCGTCTGAGCGCCTCGGTCGCATATTTCCACATCGACAAGGAAAATGTGCTGACCACGAATCCCGATGACAGCGATTACAATATCGCCGCAGGCAAGGTGCGCAGCAGAGGTTTCGACATCGGTATCTCCGGCGCGCTCACCGATAATATCCGCCTGATGGGCAACTACTCCTATGTGGATGCAGAGGTCGTGGAAGACAGCACTCTGAAGGAAGGAGCTTCTCTCTCAAATGTGCCCAGAAACCGCGCGGCAGTGATGGCGATGTACGACTTCAAGTCTGGTGTTCTGGATGGCCTCGGTCTGGGGGTCGGCGTGAACTATGTCGGCAGCAGGCAGAGTTCATCCTCCACCAAGGCTTTCACCATGAAGGAATACACGACCGTCGATCTGCTCGGCTATTACAATGTGAACGACAATCTTCGCTTTAATTTTGGCGTGAAGAATGTCTTCGACAAGCATTATTATGATCGCCCCTGGAGCGATACCTTTGCCTATCCCGGCACGCCGCTCTCATTCCAGATTGGTGTGACGTCGAAGTTCTTCTGATCCAGTCTGTGACTCTGCTGAAATGGATAATGCTGCATAAGGCAGACAAATAAGAAAATAGATCGGGATGTTTATCCCAACCCACCCCGATCTATGCGGTTATCATAAATTTGCTTTGCAAAAACAGATAGCTGCACATTTCATTTTGTTGAACCCAATCTTAAACCCAAATACACAAAACAGAATTATTGGATCATTTTTAATATTTTCAGAATAAATTTTATAAAAATAGATTGACTCCCGGGACTAAAAGACAAAGACTGCGTTTATCAGGATAAAACAGCGTGGAGGCGCTGCACTGGGGAGGAATAATCATGCGTTGGTCACTTATGGCTGCGACGTTTGCCGCTGGCATTTCGTCTTTTGCGGTTTCGGCACAGGCTTCGGGCAATCTCAACCTCATCTGTTCGGCAGATGTGGTGATCTGTGAGCTGATGAAAAACACCTTTGAGAAAGAAACCGATATCAAGGTCAATATGGTACGCCTGTCATCGGGCGAAACCTATGCCAAGGTGCGTGCCGAAGCGCGCAATCCAAAGACCGATATCTGGTGGGCGGGTACGGGCGATCCGCATCTGCAAGCTGCTTCCGAAGGACTGACGCTCGAATATAAATCACCCATGCTCGACCAGCTACAGGACTGGGCAAGGAAACAGGCCGAAAGCTCGGAATTTCGCACCGTAGGTGTTTATGCCGGCGCACTTGGCTGGGGCTACAATACCGATCTTTTCAAGAAGAAGAACCTGAAGGAACCGGCTTGCTGGGCCGATCTGCTCGATCCGTCCTATAAAGGCGAAATCCAGATGGCCAACCCGAATTCTTCCGGTACGGCCTATACCGCTCTCGCAACTCTCGTCCAGCTGATGGGGGAGGAGAAAGCGTTTGAATATCTGGCAAAGCTGAACGCCAATGTGGGCCAATATACCAAGTCGGGGTCTGCACCGGTAAAATCGGCTGCACGCGGAGAGAATGGCATTGGCATCGTGTTCATGCATGATGCGGTTGCGATGACTGCCGAAGGGTTCCCGATCAAGTCGATCGCACCTTGCGAAGGCACGGGCTATGAAATCGGTTCCATGTCGATCATCAAGGGTGCCCGCAATCTCGAAAACGCCAAGAAATGGTATGACTGGGCACTGACAGCCGAAGTGCAGTCGAAAATGAAGGAGGCCAAATCCTTCCAGCTCCCTTCCAACAAGAATGCCGAAGTGCCGAAAGAGTCGCCGCGCTTCGAGGATATCAAGCTGATCGACTATGATTTCAAGACCTATGGCGAGCCGACCAGGCGCAAGGAAATCCTTGAACGCTGGGACAAGGAAATTGGCGCAAAGGCGAATTAAAACTGAGCCGCATCTGCGGGTAATCCATTTTCATTATCATCTCTCCCGCCATTATCCGGCGGGGAGACGGATAATTGTGTCCACTTTGCCGGCCATGAGCAAAGAATACGCAAAGAATGAGCAGAAAAGCGGATAGCTATGAAACAACACAATCGACGGCTTGATGTGGTTCTGGCGCTGGCTCTCGTCGCGTTCCTTATCCTGCCCTGGTATCGCATTGAGCAAGGCTTCTTCAGCTTCCATTGGCTGAAAGGATTTTTCAGCGAGGCCGAAAATGGCCCCGGTATTCTGCAAATATTCGCTTATGGCCGTCCCTGGCTCGCTGTTGTTGCTGTGCTGATGCTCATTTGCGGTTTTGCACGCTTTGCGATGGCGCCGGAAAAGCGGACATCCGTCCTGATCGGTGCAAGCCTTTTCGGCGTTGTCTTTCTGGCACTGCAAGGACTGGCAATCGGTTTTACCGGCTGGAACTGGATGCTGAGCGAAAGCCTCTTCGGTCAGCTTGCGGATGGGCAACCGGCCTTTGGCGCAGGTGCCGTCGTGACGGGCCTGTGTTTTCTGCTGATCTTCTCTTTCGGTCTTGCCGAACGTGGCGTGATGAAAGGCGATGCTTTTGTCGTTTCGTCCATCACATTGCTGGTCGCCCTTGTCAGTGTTTTTGTGTTCTATCCGATCTTCAGCATGTTTGCAGGTTCCGTTCAGGATTTTGACGGTTCCTTCAAACCGCAAGGCTTTATTGGCAATATTCAGGATTCCTCAATATGGAGCCTTGCCTGTGTGATCGGTGAGGGGCGTTGCGGGGTTGCATGGCGCACGCTCTGGCTGGCGTTGATGACGGCAACCGGCTCGACCGTGCTTGGGCTTTCCTTCGCACTCGTCGCAACCCGTACAGGTTTTCCGTTCAAGAAGGGCTTGCGCATTCTCACAGTGCTGCCGATCATCACCCCACCTTTCGTGATTGGTCTGGCGCTGACTTTGCTATTTGGTCGTGCGGGCGTTGTGACGGAGCAGATATCCAATTTCTTCGGTGTTGAACCGGGCCGCTGGCTTTATGGTCTTACGGGCATCTGGATTGCACAGGTGTTGTCCTTCACACCGATTACCTTTCTGGTTCTGATCGGTGTGGTGGAAGGTGTTTCGCCTTCCATGGAAGAAGCATCGCAAACCCTGCGTGCTGATCGCTGGCGTACGTTCAACCGTGTTTCATTGCCGCTGATGGCACCGGGACTGGCCAATGCCTTCCTGATTGCCTTCATCGAAAGCATGGCGGATTTCGGCAATCCGATGGTGCTTGGCGGCAGTCATGGCGTGCTTTCGACCGAGATATTCTTTGCCGTTGTGGGCGCGCAGAATGATCCGTCACGCGCGGCTGTTCTGGCGATTGTGCTGCTCTGCTTCACGCTGTCGGCCTTCCTCATCCAGCGTCTGTGGCTGTCGGGCAAAAACTTTGCCACCGTCACCGGCAAGGGGGTTCCGGCATCCCTTGCCGTCTGCCAAATGGGTTGGAGAATGGTGTTTATGGTCTTGTTATTCCATGGATGGTCTTCACCGTTGGTGGTTTT
>JAATGD010000339.1 GCA_015654965.1 Hyphomicrobiales bacterium | reverse complement strand
GACAGAATTATCAGCGAGCGATTCGCGAATAGATTCTTTTGCGATAGATCCGTCAGCCTAGCTGATCTGAGCAATATTCTCGATGTAGCGAAACATGCTCCGAGTGGCGGAAATACGCAACCTTGGAAAGTTTACGCCCTTGGCGGTGATTTCAAGGACAAGATTTCCAACGCCCTCGTTCTGGATGCAAACGGCAACCCGCAACGCTGGAGCGAAGACCCGAATTATCGTCTCTGGTACGCCTTCAATATCGACGAAGCGGTCATGCAGGGTGTGGAACTGACCTTCAACTGGGAAGCAACCGATACGATTACCGTGCGCGGTAACTACACCTATACGGATTCCGAACAGAAGACCGGCGATTATGCCGGACTTCCCCTTGCCCGCACGCCCAAGCACATGGCAAGCCTGCGTGGCGACTGGGAAACCCCGGTGGAAGGCCTGAAGGCATGGGCTGGCGCCAATTATCATGGCGAGGAAACCAATGCGGGTGCCCGTATCGGAACGGCCGGTGAAGCAATTTACCGGAACGGCACGGTCGTAGCGCGCAAATACAAGCCATATACGACTTTCGATCTCGGCGGCTCCTATGATTTCAGCGAGCACGTGACGTTCAACGCAGCCGTTTACAATATCTTCGACAAGAAGGTGGATGTTGACGAGTTCAACACCACGGTCGATGGCCGCCGCCTCTGGGTGAGCATGACCTCGCGTTTCTGATCGACAAACATGACGCCAGCGAACCGCTGGCGTCATATTCTCAATGGATGCTTCATGCGCGTTGTCACGTCTCTTAAACAAAAGCTGTATCTGATGGCGGGCGGTCTTTTTCTCGTTTCCTCAGTCCATGCGGCAGAGCCTGTTACAGCTTCCTTTGATATGGAAGCCAACGGCATCGCCTATCGAATTTTTACCGCGGCTCCTGCCGAACCCGCTCCGGAAAACGGCTATCCCGTCATCTATATGTTTGACGGAAATCGCATGTTGCCCATCGCGGCAAAACTGATGGCTGAAAACGCGGCACTGAAAGCCGTTTTTGTCGGGATCGGATATCCGACCCAGGAGCGCGACGAAATTGTCAAATTGCGCTATTTCGACTTCACGCCGCCGACACCCCAGGAATTGATCCCCGCCCATTCGGCAGATATTAAAACCGGCGGGCGCGATGCATTTTTCCAGTTTATCGAAGGTCCGGTCAAAGCCGAGATCGAAAAGCGTTTTCAGATCGACAAATCACGGCAGGCTCTGTTCGGCCACTCGTTGGGTGGCCTGTTCACACTCTACGCATTGTTCAATCATAGCGACAGTTTTCAAGCCTTTGCTGCCGCAGACCCGTCGATCTGGTGGAATGATCGCTCCATTCTCAAGGACAAGGATCGTTTTGTCAGCGCCTTCACGGTAAACCCGCATCCAATCCGCCTGCTCCTCGAATCGTCGGGCAAACGCACCCGGCATCCCCGCCAAAGCAATGAAGATGTCGAGCGGCTGAAAAATCTGCGTGGCGGGCCATCCGGCAAGGATATTTATGCCGAACTCTCCAAACTGCCACAAATGGAGACGGGTTTTCACCGTTTTGACGATGAAAACCACGGCTCCATGATACCGCTGACGGTACGCGACAGCCTGAATTTCATTCTCCTCGGAAAAAACCCCGAATAAGATTTTAGGAAAAGGATCAGAACCATGCTGAAAACAGGTCGTCATCTGGCCCATATCTTTGGCGCGGCCCTCGTGGCGCTTGCGCTGGCATCGACTGCGAATGCCGCAGATATCACCGTCAAACATGCGCAGGGTGAGACGATTCTTTCCGCCACCCCGCAAAAAGTCATCGTGCTTGATCTGGCGTCTCTCGACAATCTCGACAGCCTCGGCGTCAAGGTCACCGGCGTGCCAAAACTGGCTTCCTTCCCCGATTATCTCAAAAAATACGAAGCCGACGATTACGAGAAAGTCGGCACCCTGTTCGAGCCGGATTATGAAACCATCAATGCAGCAGAACCCGATCTCATCATCGTGGGTGGACGTTCGGCAGCAAAATATGGCGAACTGGCAAAGATCGCGCCAACCATCGATCTGACCGTGGCGGCAAAAGACCTGATCGGCGGCACCAATGCCAATCTCGAAAAGCTTGGTCAGATTTTTGACAAGGAAACGCAAGCCAAGGCCGAGGTTGAAAAGCTCAATGCCGATGTCGCAGCGCTCAAGGCAAAAACGGCAGACAAAGGCAATGGTCTGTTCATTTTGACGACAGGTGGCAAGATCAGCGCCTATGGTCCCGGATCCCGCTTTGGCGTGTTGTATGACGCCTATGGCGTGAAGCCCGCAGCACCTGACCTTTCCATCGGCAATCATGGTCAGCCGGTGAGCGCAGAATTCATTCTCAAGACCAATCCCGACTGGCTGTTCGTGGTCGATCGCGATGCGGCCATCGGACGCGAAGGCAATTCCGCAAAACAGGTTCTCGACAATGAACTCGTGCGCCAGACGACCGCATGGAAGAAAGAGCAGGTCGTTTATCTAAAGCCGCAAAACTGGTACCTCGTTGGCGGCGGCATTCAGGCTCTGCATGGCACGATCAGCCAGCTTTCCGACGTCTTCGACAAAGCAAAGTAGAAAATCTGAATACCCAATCAGAACGGGTTGCCCGCAACAAGGGCAGCCCGCATTCATGATCAGGCAAAGAACAGGATAAAGCGTGAAGGGTTTAGCCGCAGCCATAGCCGTTGTTACCGTGCTGGCAGTAGTCAGCCTGTTTATCGGCGTGGGCGATGTCTCCCTGCATTCCCTGCTCAACGCGGACACGAATGGCCCGGCCATCGAATTGCTGCTCGTCAGCCGCATACCGCGCACTCTTGCCATCATCCTTGCGGGCATGTCGATGGCCGTTTCCGGCATGATCATGCAGATGCTGACCCGCAACCGCTTTGTCGAACCCTCGACCGCCGGCACGGTAGAATCCGCAAGCCTCGGCATATTGCTGGTCATATTATTTGCACCGGAAACGCCGGTTTTCGGCAAGATGCTGGTGGCGTCCCTCACGGCACTCGCCGGAACCGCACTCTTCCTGCGCATCCTGCGCGCCATTCCCTTGCGCTCGGTCCTCGTGGTGCCGCTGGTTGGCATCATGCTTGGCGGCGTCATCAGCGCCATCACCACCTTCATCGCCTATCGTTATGATCTTCTGCAATCCCTGAACGCATGGACCACGGGCGATTTTTCCGGTGTCCTGCGCGGACGCTATGAATTGCTGTGGCTGGCTTTTGCGCTGACCGTCATCGCCTATATCGCAGCCGACCGTTTCACGGTTGCGGGACTGGGCGAGGATTTCACCACCAATCTCGGCCTCAATTATCGCCGCGTCATGACGCTCGGGCTGGTCATCGTCTCGGCGGTCAGCGCTTCGGTCGTCGTGACCGTCGGTATGATCCCGTTTCTGGGCCTCATCGTTCCCAATGTCGTGAGCCTGTTTTTAGGCGACAATATGCGCCGCGCAGTGCCATGGATTGCAGTGCTCGGTGCGGGTCTGGTGCTCGCCTGCGACATCGTGGGGCGGCTCATCCGCTTTCCCTATGAAATTCCCATCGGCACCATGATGGGCGTGGTCGGCAGCGCGATCTTCCTTTATATCCTGCTGCGGCGGGGGTCCCGCCTTGCGTAAAAACCCGACCGCTATTCTGATATTGCTCAGCCTGCTTGCG
>JAATGD010000335.1 GCA_015654965.1 Hyphomicrobiales bacterium | reverse complement strand
CACTGTCCAGTGTGTACTTCTATCGCTATTATCGTGCATCATCGGTGCCAAAATAGCCTCACTCGGAGTATGCGATGCGCCACCTCAAACTGCTTCAGCAGGTTTCCGAAATCGCGCGTGCCGGTTCGATCCGGCAAGCGGCGGAGAAGATGAACATCACTGCTTCTGCAATGAACCGAAAAATCCAGGACCTTGAGCAGGAGATCGGGACGCCGATCTTTGAAAGGCGTGCCCGCGGGGTCAAGCTGACGACCGCTGGCGAGCTGTTCGTGCGCTATGCCCGCAGCCAGATCGCAGATGCCGAGCGTCTCAGTTCACAAGTCGAGGATCTGCGCGGTCTTCGGCGCGGCCCGGTCAAGATCGCCTGCAGCCAGGCACTGGCGCTGGATTTGCTGCCATCACAGATTGGGGCCTTCAGGAAGGATAATCCACGCCTGGTGTTCGACATCAAGGTCATGGATCATAACGCGGCGATCAACGCCCTGATCGATTATGACGTCGATCTCGCGATTGTTTACCGGGCAGCAATGCGCCCCGCCGTCCGTGTGATCACTTCCGTACCGCAGAGGCTGGTCGCAATCATGCGGGACGACCATCCGCTGGCGGCGAAACAAACCCTACGTCTTTCGGATTGCGTCGGCCACCCCTTGGCTTTGCCTGATCAAAGCTTGGGCGGGCGTCAGGTCCTGGATGAAGTTATTGCAAGGCGGGATTTCCATTTCGACATTATGGCAGAATCGAATTCCTTCGAAATGCTGCGTGGCCTTGTCCTGCGCGCCAACATGATCTCCTTCCAGATCGACGTAGGGTCTCCACGAGAAGAATTTGGAATGGGGGTTATCGGTCGGCCCATAGATGAACGTGACATTCCCAAGTCGGATCTGATCATGTGTCAATTGCGTGGCCGCATCCTGCCACTGGCCGCATCGAGTTTTGCGGAAAGGATTGCCAAGGCGATAGGATGATAAGAGTTGACCAGTACTCTCGCAGCAAGAGGCAGGCGGTACGATCGACCCGTACCCACCGATTTTTAATCCGTGGGTACTATCTCGTGATTCCCGAAACGATCGGCAGGGCAGCTAGAGCTTTAGCTGTTCATATGAGGACACATAGCCGCAAGGTCCACGTTGCCGACGATTTTTTCGATGGCCTGCGAAAGCAAATCCCGTCGTGTGGACAAGGAATATATGTTCTGGCGGTATGCTTCGCCGAAGTCTTTGTCAAAGACAAGTTCGGCAATGATCCTGTCGCCGACAATACGGCCTAATAGCGTCTTGGCATCATCGAGTGTTGGAGCCGCTTCCGTGACGATAACGTTCGTTTCCCGTAAACTCTCCTTCATTTGAGCCTTTATAATCAACTCATGAGCGTTTTCCTTGGTCAGTGTCCAGACTGCATTGGAAACCACATAGAGCTTGTCCCAAAGCTCTTCACCCAACATCGCTTTCCAGTCCTGCAAGGTTGCGGTCATCACGTCGACCTGGTTCTGTGCGGCGACGCCTTGCATATAGAAGAGCTGCTGATTGATGCTGTGCGAATAGGCCGCGAAGTCTGAATAAGTGAACGCGTTCTTGGAAAGAATCTGATCGATGAACTCGAGCGAGGCCAGACAGATCATATCGAGTGAGGCTTTGAACTCGAATACGAAGTCTTGAATGTTGGTGAAATTCGCTTGAGCCAGTTGAATTTGATCTCGGTACGTCTTGAGGGAAGGAGCCCATTGGTCAAAGTTCGGATAGGTTCCATAGCCGGAAATAATCGAGAAAATGCCCAGAGGAATGTGCGAAACGGCCTTGGCAACATCGTAGATCGCCCCGACATTTTGTTTGACGTAACTGGTATGCTCATTAACCGCGAGCGTGTAACGGCCACCATCGAATGTCGATTCAGCGTACAGGATTGGATAGATATTATTGCCGATATTGACAATGTTGGTTGCATAGTTTGCCCGCATCGCTGCATCAATATCACGTAAGAACTGCAGCGATTGGCTCGCGATGTCACCCGCGAATTCGGCATAGGTGTATGGTGTCTCGGGATACCCATCGGCTGGATTGAGAGGCATACTATCATTCCTTTTCGGGTTGTTTTAAGACAGCCATCCTCATCGAGCCTCGCATTATGATGCGGGGCTCGTGGAAATGGCGTTTATTTTGCTATCCTGGTCAGGCAACAGCGAAATCCTGCTTGCGGTTAACCCAACCGCATATGCGCTGCTCAACGAGAGCAAAAATCGCTTAGAGAAGAACACCTGTCGGCTGCATATTGGTGATCTCGACTTTCGAACAATCCGTGCTGGAAATTGAGCACAGGGCAGGGAAGAGTTTCAGCGTGCCATCATTAGCCGCACAGCCAAGCGTATGCGCGCATGCGTTCTCATCTGGTGGTTAGCCATTGTCTGTTCCCTTGTTTGTTCGATGCGTTCCGCCGTTCGCGGCGGTTCTTCATTCATATTGCGTTGCGACAATACACTGTCCAGTGTGTACTTCTATCGCTATTATCGTGCATGACCGGTGCCAAAATAGCCTCATTCGGAGTATGTGATGCGCCACCTCAAACTGCTTCAGCAGGTTTCCGAATCGCGCGCACCGGTTCGATCCGCGATGGGTGTTGCCTTTTGTGCTACCATAGAAGGCAGGCATCATTCGGTCACAGCGACCGCATCGTATCAGTCCCGTCAAAAGGCATGCGCCACCCGCCAGCTTGCGGTCGCAATTCTTCTTCATGTGCGCGTTCTCAGTTAGAAACTTGTGGTTTTTCTCATACTCCCGTCAGCTGATGTAACCTCGATGATTGTTGCGCAAAAGCACGCTCCATTCATCCCTCGGCTTGCGCACCCCCGTGGCCTTGCAGCGCGGTCATCGACATCCGCGTTCGCTGCGCGCGCCTTCCGAAGGCATTGGCGGCTGCATAGAGTGGATTGTGGAGGAGGCGCATCGCCAAAGTGGGGACACAACGTATCTGGCTCGTCAGCCTACACCACGTCTTAATAGGAATTCGGACTGGAGAGTCATCGTGACAACATTATCGAAAAGGCCTTCTCTAAGCTCAAAGCGCTTCTGCGAAAGGCTGCAGAAAGAGCCGTTGCAGGACTATGGAACTGGATTGGAACGAGCCTCGAGCTCATCGAACCCCGAGAAGCCAGAAATTATTTCAATTCCTGCGGATACTATCCAGTATGAAAGAGAAACCCTAAAGCTAAGCTGCTGCTCGTGGTAACTGGTGACTTATCAATCGCAGGAATCGGGTGTTGCAGGCCCCCGCAACCACTGATACCGACACTCCTGTAGCCAATGCTGCGGGAGTTTTTGTTTTTGTAGCCTTTCCAATGGCTTGCCGCTCGACCCAGCTGAGGATCGTACTCAATTCTCCATACAGCAACGCATCGATCTCGCCACGGTTCGGGCCGGGAGTCAGCACAATCTTCTCGATCAGGGCGCGCAAGTCCTGAGATGCCGCCTGACGCTCTTCCTTCTGGTTTAGAGCCTTCGTGAGCATCGCGACCTTCTTCGCGTAGATGGCCGACGCGCTCGGCAGGATATCCGGTGTGTCCGCCGGAGCATCGGCGAGCAGACGCTGGTGGAATTATCCCAGCAATTCGAGGTACATACCAATCAGATCAAGCAGTGGAAAGACCAGCTCCTTGAGGGAGTAACCAGCATTTTCGGTGATGAGAACAAGGCGGAACCGACAGGGCCAACCGTGGATGTCAAAACGCTACACGCCAAAATCGGCGAACTGACGTTGGAGAACTTTTTTTGTCCGATGCGCTCGACAAGGCGGGATTGCTGGGCGGAAAGAAATGATTGACCGCGAGCATAAAGCTGTCGGTTTTGCCGTAGGCTAAGCTTCTCGGCTTCAGCCGTGGTAGCTGTCTACTATTGTCCGCGCCCAGCATCTGAGGGTGACCTGAGGCTGATGCGCTGGATTCTGGATTGATGAGCTGCATCTCGACTAGCCCTTTGCCGGAAGCCAGATGTTGTAGGGGCTTTTGAGAGGAGAAGGGTTTGAAGCCGGGCGGCTGTACTTTGCCACGCTGATGAAGAAGATGGGCATTGAAGCGATTTATGCCAAGCCGATATCTTCAATCCGGACCAGAGATTATAGTTCACCTTCATCAACTTACTGCCGTGCTAAGGAAGGCGGCCATCGCCATCTCAATGGATGGCATGGGTGCGGTGGCGGGACAACGTGTTCGTCGAACGGCTCTGGCGGTCGATCAAATACGAGGAAATCTACCTCCGCGCCGACGCGACCGTGTCCGAGGTCTGCGTCAGCATGGGTCGATATCTGACCTTTTACAATAGCCGACGCCCCCTATTCATTTCCTTGACCGCCAAACCCCGGATCAGGTTTACTTCACCACGCTGACGCCGATGATGGCGGCAGCATAATCGAAGCGGAAATCCACTTAGCGAAACGCTCGAAAATGTTCAGACAAGCCGAGCTACCTCTATGCTTACAATTACGGCCAGCGGTTGATGACAGTCCCCATAACCCAACCATATTGCCCAATTAAATCAGATTCTTACGTAGATTTTTGTTGCCAAAAACCCACCACGCCGGAGAGGGCCGTGGAAGCAGCAGGCGGAATCTGAGAGCACGCGGTGGCCTGGTACCGAGTACAGATGACCTTATCGGACAGAATGACATTATTCGAGGGTAATGAAAATTGTCATCGTTACATATTACGAGAGCCGACTGTGAATTAAACGACTTGTTGGTGATCTCGGCGTATATGTCCTCGTGGATGAAATCGGGCGAAGAGTATAGGGAGCATATAATTAAAAAGGGATTATTGGAAACTTATCAATTTTACACATTGGAGAAGTTTCGATTCTGAATGGATTAATTTAACGGGATCGCGTCACTGCCTTGACTGCGGTGTGAATAAAAAGCGTTTCATGTGCACGAACCGTGGTGAGGATGAAATCCATCAGCGAACGTAAACGCGGCACTTCGGCAAGATCATTATGACATGTCAGCCAATAGCTGCGCCGCAGGATAACACCGCCCGGCAAGACCATTTCCAGATCATGAAAGCGCGTGGCAATGAAACTGGGCAGGATGCAAAGGCCACGGCCGCTCAGGGTTGCCGTTAATTGAGCGGTGATGCTCGAAGACTGGAAGCCGGGGCGCAAGCCCGCCAGAACGTCACGCATATAGTCAAGGCCGGGTGAGAAGACGAGATCCTGAATATAGCCGATAAAGAAATGATCAAGCAGATCCTCACGGCTGGTGATCGGTGGATGCTGCGCCAGATAGGAGCGGGATGCATAGATATGCAGTGTATAATCGAGCACCTTTTTACTTACATAGGGACCAGCCTTGGGCGGGTCTAGCGTGACGGCGATATCGGCTTCCTTGCGTGAAAGCGCCATGATCTGCTGGATTGTAAGCAGTTCCACCATGATATGGGGATGTGTCGCCGCAAATTCTTTCAGTTTTTCGACAAAGAAAAAATTGGAAAACCCTTCCGGTGCGCTTAAGCGGACCACTCCGCGCAACAGGCTGCCACCTTCCGAAATATCGGCCTGTAACCGTTCCGTTTCCGCTTCGATCCGTTCGACGGTATCAATCAGCCGCCTTCCCACCATTGTTAATTCGTAGCCGCGGGGATTCCGCTCGAAAAGCTTTACTTTAAGGGAAAATTCCAGCCGGTCGATATGCCGCGAAACGGTTGCGTGGCTGGTCCGCAAGCTGCGCGCGGCGGAGGAAAGCTGGCCGGTGCGGGCAACCGCGAGAAAATACTGCAAGTCGTTCCATGTGAAAGGTATCGCCATTTCCCCTTGCCCTTGCGAGTTCTGTTCAAAAATGAACAGGACCTGTACGCACTTTGATGACAGCCCGCTCTTGTGTCAACGCGCTAATTCGAGAAAAGTCTTCACAAGGGAGACGCCGCTTTGAGGAGAGCGGCGAGCCATTTCAGCACAGCATGACAAGCGCCTTACGATATTCGATCATTTGAGGGCGCACAGAAGAATTCAAGACTGGCACTCGATCTCTGGGAGGAGAAATCATGCGCAATAGTATCATTCTGTCCATGGCAGTGGCCCTGGCTACGGGAACTGCTGCCCATGCAGCCGATATTTCGGATGGCAAGGTCAAGATCGGTATTCTCAACGACCAGTCCGGCGTCTATGCCAATTTTGGCGGTAAATACTCCTATGAGGCCGCGAAGATGGCGGTCGAGGATTTTGGCGGCAAGGTGCTCGACGCACCGATCGAGGTCGTCACCGCCGACCATCAGAACAAGGCGGATGTCGCCTCGAATATCGCCCGGCAATGGTACGATACCGAGCAGGTCGATTCCATCATGGAACTGACCTCGTCCTCGGTCGGCCTTGCCGTGCAGGCGCTCAGCAAGGACAAAAAGAAGATCACCATCAACACCGGCGCCGCCACATCCGAGCTGACCGGAAAACAGTGCACCCCCTATGGTTTTCACTGGGCTTACGACACCTATTCGCTGGCGGTCGGCACGGGTGGAGCGCTGGTGAAGCAGGGCGGCGACAGCTGGTTCTTCCTGACGGCAGATTATGCTTTCGGCTATTCGCTGGAAGAAAACACCAGCAATTTTGTCAAGGAGAATGGCGGAACGGTTGTGGGTGCGGTGCGCCATCCGCTCTCCACGACCGATTATTCGTCCTTCCTGTTGCAGGCCCAGTCGTCGGGCGCGAAGGTCATCGGTCTGGCGAATGCCGGCCTCGATACCTCCAACGCCATCAAACAGGCATCGGAATTCGGCATTGTCGCTGGCGGGCAGAGGCTTGCAGCGCTTCTTTTCACGCTTGCCGAGGTGCATGGTCTTGGTCTTGAAGCGGCGCAGGGGCTGACGCTTACCGAAGGCTTCTACTGGAACCGCGACGATGAATCGCGCAAGTTCGGCGAGCGTTTCAAGGAGCGTACAGGCGCCATGCCGAACATGATCCATGCGGGCACATATTCGGCGGTGCTGCATTATCTCAAGGCGATAGAGAAGGCGCAGACGGATGACGCTGATGCGGTCGCGAAGGCGATAAGGGAATTGCCGGTCAACGATGTCTTCGCCAAGGATGGCCATGTCGCCGCAAACGGACGCATGATCCATGACATGTACCTGATGGAAGTGAAGAAGCCGGGCGAAAGCGCGATACCGTGGGATTACTACACCGTGCTTGCGACGATCCCCGGCAAGGAAGCCTTCCTGGATCCGGCCAAGAGCGGTTGCCCGCTGGTGACGCAATAACAGACAAAGGCGTTGCCATGACGAATGTTTCGCTCGCCCGCGATGTGCATGAGAAGCCCCGTGTCGTCCTTTCGGCGCGCGGCCTCTCCAAGACTTTCGGCGATTTTTCCGCCGTCAGGAATGTCGATCTCGATATAGAGCATGCGCGCGTGCATGCTCTGATCGGGCCGAATGGCGCCGGGAAGACCACGGTATTCAATCTGCTGACCAAGTTCCTTCAGCCCACCAGCGGAACCATATCTTTCATGGGGACAGACATCACCGGGACACGGCCTGACAAGGTCGCGCGAATGGGGCTTGTGCGTTCTTTCCAGATTTCGGCCGTGTTTCCACATCTTACCGTTCTTGAGAATGTGCGTGTCGCCTTGCAAAGGCCGAACAATCTGGCCACCCAGTTCTGGCTTCCCCTGTCCTCGCTCGACCGGCTTAATGAGCGCGCCGAAGAACTCATCGACATGGTTGGGCTGACGCGGGAAAAACAGGCCCTTGCCGCCGATCTTTCCTATGGCCGCAAGCGCGTTCTGGAAATCGCCACCACGCTTGCCCTCGACCCGAAAGTTCTGCTGCTGGACGAGCCGATGGCCGGAATGGGCGGCGAGGATGTCGCGCATGTTGCCCGGCTGATCGGTGAAGTGGCGAAGACGCGGGCGGTGTTGATGGTCGAGCATAACCTGACGGTGGTGGCCGATATCTGTCACCGCATCACCGTGCTCCAGCGTGGCGAAATCCTCGCTGAGGGCGACTACGCGCAAGTCTCCGCCGATCCGCGTGTTCGCACCGCCTATATGGGCACGGAGGAGGATTGACATGGCTGCGCTTCTTGAAGTTTCCGGCCTGAAATCCTGGTATGGCGAAAGCCAGGCGCTGCATGGCGTGGACCTCAGGGTGAATGAGGGCGAAACGATCACCATTCTGGGCCGCAACGGTGTTGGCAAGACCACGACATTACGCACCATCATGGGCATTATTCGCAAGCGCAAGGGAGAAATCCGCCTTGCGGGCAAGGATATGATGCCTGTGCCGCTCTACCGCACGGCACGATACGGCATTGGTTTTGTGCCGGAAGAACGCGGAATCTTCGCGACATTGAATGTCGAGGAAAATCTCAAACTGCCACCTGTCGTCGCCCGTGATGGCATGGGAATTGATGAAATATTTGAATTGTTTCCCAATCTTTATGAACGTCGCAACAGTCCCGGAACGAAACTTTCCGGTGGCGAACAGCAGATGCTGGCCATGGCGCGTATTTTGCGCACTGGCGTCCGGGTTTTGTTGCTGGACGAGCCGACTGAAGGTCTTGCTCCGGTCATCGTGCAGCGCATAGGCGAAGTGCTGCAAAAATTGAAGGCGCGCGGCATGACCGTGGTTCTTGTCGAGCAGAATTTCCGCTTCGCGCGGCGCATTGCCGACCGCTTCTACCTTATGGACCACGGTGAGATGGTTGGCGATTTCCCCGTGAGCGAACTCGATGTCCGCATGGACGAACTCAACAAGGTGCTGGGGGTCTGACATGACTATGATCTTTGGCGTTCCCCTTCAGGCTCTGCTCGGACAATTACTGATCGGCCTTATCAACGGGTCTTTTTATGCATTGCTATCACTTGGTCTGGCGGTGATTTTTGGTCTTTTGCGCGTCATCAACTTCGCGCATGGCGCGCAATATATGCTCGGAGCCTTCGTCGCCTTTCTGGGCCTGCAATATTTCGGCATGAATTTCTGGCTTGCCCTTGTCGTGACACCACTTGTTGTGGCCCTTTTCGGCGCCATCGTGGAAAAGCTGATGCTGTCGCGCCTGTATGATCAGGACCCACTTTATGGTTTGTTGTTCACTTTCGGGCTGGCGCTCGCCATCGAAGGTACTTTTCGCTGGCTTTATGGCGCGGCGGGACAGCCTTATTCTGTTCCGTCACAGCTTTCCGGCGGCACCAATCTAGGCTTCATGTTCTTGCCCAATTACCGCGCTTTCGTGGTGGTGATTTCGCTGGCCGCCTGTCTCGCCACCTGGGCACTGATCGAAAAGACCCGGCTTGGCTCCTATCTGCGTGCCGCAACCGAGAACCCCACACTCGTGCAGGCTTTCGGCATCAATGTGCCGGTGCTACTGACCCTGACCTATGCATTGGGGGCAGGACTTGCGGGTTTCGCCGGGGTTCTGGCCGCGCCGATCTATCAGGTTTCCCCGCTGATGGGCACAAACCTCATCATCGTGGTTTTCGCCGTGGTGGTTGTGGGAGGAATGGGATCGATCATGGGAGCGATCGTCACCGGCTATATGCTTGGTATCGCGGAAGGTCTCACCAAGGTTTTCTACCCCGAAGCCTCCAATATCGTCATCTTCGTCATCATGGCTTTCGTCCTGCTTATCCGCCCTGCCGGACTTTTCGGAAAGGATGCCTGATATGTCAAAGGCTGTATCCACAACCGCCGACACGCCCGCCACCAAAACGCTGCCTCACCGGCAGGCTTTTGCGAGCGCCGGCACGATCAGGACGATTTTCATCCTTGCCGGACTGGCCGCACTGATCGCAGCGCCGATGTTTCTTTATCCGATCTTCCTGATGAAGCTGCTCTGCTTTGCCCTGTTCGCCTGTGCGTTCAATCTGCTGCTCGGTTATATGGGGCTTTTATCCTTCGGCCATGCGGCATTCTTCGGTGGCGCGGCCTATTTCACGGCCTATTCCGTGAAGGAATGGGGCGTCACGCCTGAAATCGGCATTCTCATCGGCATGGCAGGAGCGGCAATGCTCGGCCTTGTCATCGGCTTTTTCGCCATCCGGCGGCAGGGCATCTATTTCGCCATGATCACGCTTGCGCTTTCGCAGATGTTCTATTTCTTCTGCCTTCAGGCACCCTTTACCCGTGGCGAGGATGGCCTGCAGGGCGTGCCGCGCGGCCACCTGTTCGGAATTATCGACCTCAATGTGCAGGCCAACATGTATTACATGGTGCTGGGCATTTTCGTGCTCGCTCTGCTGGTGATCTGGCGTTTCATCCATTCGCCTTTCGGCATGATCCTGAAATCCATTCGCGAAAACGAGCCGCGCGCCATTTCGCTCGGTTATAGCGTGCAGCATTACAAGCTCGGCGCATTTGTGATGTCCGCAGCCCTTGCGGGCCTTGCCGGATCATTTAAAGCGCTGGTGTTCCAGTTCGCGACCCTGACCGATGTGACATGGCAAATGTCCGGCGAGGTCATCCTCATGACGCTGCTGGGCGGCATCGGCACCATGATCGGTCCGATCTTCGGCGCAGGCCTTGTGGTGACGTTGCAGAACTATCTGGCGACATCCGATTTTCCCGTCACCATCATCACGGGCGTGGTGTTCATGGCCTGCGTTCTGGTCTTCCGGCGCGGGCTGGTCGGGGAATTCTACGCCTCGCGGCTCGGGCGCAGGCTCGGCTTCGAGCATCGCAGGTAAGGCTTTGTAAAACACGCGAAAAAAGCATGCACTCCCCGCATCGGGACATGCGGGAAGGGTGCCGCACGGAGAATATCATGGGCGAATATGACTATATCGTCATCGGAGCGGGCAGCGCGGGCTGTGTTCTCGCCAACCGCCTTTCCGCAGACCCGGACAACCGTGTTCTGCTGCTGGAGGCGGGCGGCAGCGATAATTACCACTGGATTCACATTCCGGTGGGCTATCTTTACTGCATCAACAACCCGCGCACCGACTGGTGCTTCAAGACGGGCGAGGAGCCGGGTCTTAACGGGCGCTCGCTGATTTATCCGCGCGGCAAGGTTCTGGGCGGCTGTTCATCGATCAATGGCATGATCTACATGCGCGGGCAGGCGCGCGATTACGATCTCTGGCGGCAACTGGGGTGCGATGGCTGGGGATGGGACGATGTTTTGCCCTATTTCATGAAATCCGAGGATTTCTATCGCGGCAAAAGTGACCTGCATGGCGCGGGCGGTGAATGGCGGGTCGAAAAGGCGCGCGTGCGCTGGGATGTGCTGGACGCCTTCCAGCAAGCCGCTGCCGAAATGGGTATCGCGCCGACGGATGATTTCAACAAGGGCGACAATGAAGGCGCGGGATATTTCGACGTCAACCAGCGTTCGGGCTGGCGCTGGAATACGTCCAAGGCTTTTCTCAAGCCGGTGCGCAATCGCAGCAATCTCACGGTTCTCACCCGTGCTCACGTCAAGCGCCTTGTGATCGAAGACCACGCGGTGCGTGGTATCGAGTTTCACCATGACGGTGTTTTCAAAACTGTTTTTGCACGCAGGGAGACCATTCTTTCCGCAGGGGCGATCGGCTCTCCGCATATTCTCGAACTTTCGGGAGTAGGGCGTGGCGAGATATTGCAAAAGGCAGGGATCGATACGGCTCTGGAGGTCGAGGGCGTTGGCGAGAACCTGCAAGACCATCTACAATTGCGTATGGTTTATAGGGTTTCCGGCGTTCCAACGCTCAACGAAAAAGCCTCGACGCTGTTGGGTAAGGCCCGTATCGGGCTTGAATATGCGCTCAGCCGTTCCGGTCCGATGTCGATGGCGCCAAGCCAGCTTGGTGTTTTCACCCGATCATCGCCGCAAAAAGAGACGGCGGATCTGGAATATCATGTCCAGCCTGTTTCGCTCGACAAGTTCGGCGATCCGGTTCACACCTTCCCGGCCATTACTGCCAGCGTATGCAATCTCAGGCCGGAAAGCCGGGGCAGCGTGCATGTGAAGGGGGCAGATTTTTCCATGCAGCCGGATATTCGTCCCAATTATCTGACGAGTGAAAACGACCGGCAGGTGGCAATTGACGCAATCCGGCTGACACGTCGCATTGTTGCGCAGCCATCTTTCGCCCGGTTTCACCCACATGAATATAAGCCCGGCCCTTCTTACGAGAACGACAGCGATCTTATCCGCGCGGCAGGCGATATAGGCACGACCATTTTCCATCCGGTTGGCACATTGCGCATGGGCGCGGACGAGAAAAGCGTGGTGGATGCGCGGCTCCGGTTCAAAAAACTCAAAGGCCTGCGTGTTGCGGATGCCTCCGTCATGCCCCGGATCACGTCCGGCAATACCAATTCTCCAACAATCATGATCGCGGAAAAAGCCGCCGATATGATCCTTGCGGACAATCGTTGAAAGGAGTGCTCGTGAAAACCGTCGCTTTCATCGGATTGGGAAATATGGGCCTTCCCATGGCTGCAACTCTTTATGGGAATTTTGTCATAAAGGGCAGTGGCACATGCGGTTTTTGCGCAACTATCGCAATGTTGTGCGGGTCAGAACATGATTGACAACAGCTCGTCAGATATTCTCTGGGTTCCCGATCAGGAGCGACGGGAAAGCTCGGCGCTTTATGCTTTTGCGGTCAAAACAGCCGCATTGCACCATTGCCAGCCTGACGATTATGCCTGTCTGCTGCAATGGTCAATTCATGAGCCAAAGGCGTTTTACGGTGCATTATGGGAAGAGCTCGACATTATAGGCGAGCGCGGCGAGCGGATTTATATTGCAGGCGATACAATTGGGGAAACCCAGTTCTATCCCGATGCCCGTCTTAACTATGCCGAGAACCTGCTGCGTGAGGCCGATGGACGGCTTGCCGTTATCGCGCATCGTGACGATGGCACCCGCAGGGAGATAACGCGCAAGGCCCTTTATGATGAAGTCTCGCGCATGGTGCAGGCATTGCGTGATGCAGGTGTTGGCGAGGGGGACCGGGTTGGAGCTATCGCCACCCATGATATCGAAGCGATCATTGGTTATCTTGCAAGCAGTGCCATCGGTGCGATCTGGTCATCCTGCTCACCGGATTTCGGTCCTGCCGGAGCATCCGACCGCCTGTCGCAGATCGGCCCGAAAGTGCTCATTGCGGTTTCGGAATATGGCTATGCGGGTAAGCGCATCAATGTGGGCCCGACGATTATTGCGGTTGCCGCAAGCGCTCGTCCCGAGCGCATTGTCGTGATCGGTGACGATCTGTCACCAGAATTGTCCGATCTCGGATGTACCAGTTTTGCGAATTTTCTTGCGCCTTACAAAGCCGGGCCTATTCGCTTCAATCGCCTGCCATTCAGATCGCCATTGGCGATCCTTTACTCATCTGGCACCACAGGCAAGCCGAAATGCATAACCCATTCAGGCGGCGGGCTCTTGATGCAGCACATGAAGGAACAAAAGCTGCAATGTGATATTCGGCGCAATGAACGGTTT
>JAATGD010000209.1 GCA_015654965.1 Hyphomicrobiales bacterium | reverse complement strand
GATAATCGCGCGGGGTGTCAGGCCATATTTTTCGGCTTGTGATGCCCGCATGAGCACAAGCGCCGCCGCACCATCCGAAATGGAGGAGGAATTGGCCGCTGTCACTGTGCCGCCATCGCGAAAGGCAGGTTTGAGAGATGCGATTTTTTCCGGTTTTGCCTTGCCCGGTTGTTCATCGATTGAAATTTCTGCCTCTGCGCGGGCAGACTTGACCATGACGGGCGTAATTTCACTCTTAAAAAGACCGTCCTTGATGGCGTTCTGCGCGCGTGTCAGGGAGCTGATGGCAAATTCATCCTGCGCTTCGCGTGTGAACTGATAGGCCTGCGCGCAATCCTCTGCAAAAGTGCCCATCAGGCGACCCTTGTCATAGGCGTCTTCAAGCCCGTCGAAAAACATGTGGTCGATCATTTGCCCATGGCCCATACGATAGCCGCCACGCGCTTTTGGCAACAGGTAAGGGGCATTGGTCATGCTTTCCATGCCACCTGCAATGATCACCTCAGCGGTTCCCGCATGCAGAAGATCATGCGCGAGCATCACCGCTTTCATGCCGGAGCCGCACATTTTATTGATGGTGGTGGCACTGGTGGCAAAAGGCAGCCCAGCCCGGATCAATGCCTGTCGGGCCGGCGCCTGTCCCTGACCGGCAGACAGCACGCAACCCATAAAGGCTTCGTCGATGGCGTCAGGCGCAAGACCGGCATTCGTCAGGACACCGGCAATTGCCGCCGCACCAAGTTCAGGCGCTGTAACATTCGCCAGATGGCCCTGAAATGCGCCCATGGCTGTGCGCGAGGCACCGACTATAACAACAGGATCCTGTTTCGACATTGCCGTGGCTCTCCTCCAGACCATGCACCTCTCAGGGCATGGGACAGAGATTAATCACTTGGTTCAAGGCAAACAATCGAAATCAGGCACTGAACGCAGCACCAACCAAGGTCAGTTTCCCACCCGTTCAAGCCAGCGATGCCATTGCGCTTCCGATCCATGGAAAACATTCAGGTCGATCTTGTTGTTTACGCCTTGCGACAGGCCCGAACCCGAATATTGCCAGAACATCCATTCACGACCCGGATAAACCTTTGAAGGGTGCTCTGCGACGGCACGCAGCCAGAAAGGATAATTCGTGAATGCACCTTTCAGATTGTCCTTATAGAAATCCGGCGCGGTATAGATGATGGGCCGTTTGCCATAATGCCGTTCCAGCATATCCATGAAAACCTGCATTTTCTCGCGCACCTGTGCGGGAGATGGTCTGCGGCGGCAACTGGAATCGCCGTTCCATTCCACATCAATGACAGGTGGCAATGCATCGGGGTCCTTGGGTACATTGCGGATGAACCAGTCAGCCTGCTGGCTTGCAACGCGGCACCAATAGAAGAAATGGTAAGCACCGCGCTTGATGCCTGCCGCCTTTGCCTCACGCCAGTTCTTGCGGAACATCGGGTCAAGGTGATCGCCGCCGTCGGTTGCCTTGATATAGGTAAAATTTGCCCCCTGCGTGCGCAGTTTGGGCCAGTCGATATCGCCTTGCCAACGTGAAACATCGACGCCATGCACAGCGTGCTTGCGTGGCGAGCTGCGGCCAAAATTGATGGGCTTGGCATCCCGGAAACGGTGACTGTAAATCTTCGAGCGGCTTTGTGACGTCTGTGGCTGTGATTGCGGAGCAAGGCGTACCGCTGGATAGGCAGCCATCTGTGGGGCAGGGACTGGCACTTTGGCCAGAGGGCGCTCTTGTGGTGGTGGCGCAACACTAACCTGCGGCTGCACTCTGAGAGGATTTGCATCTGGCACAGGTCCCGCCCAGGCCAGAACCTCTTCTTCAGACGAAAGGGGTTGCACCGATTGTGAGGTGGCTGCCTGCTGCAAAGCCACAGCTGGGACAGGCCTTGTAACAGAACTTGTCGTTTCCGTGGATGGTTGAGGCATGAGATTGTCGATGCTGGAACTCGAGGTACAGCCTGAAAGACTGACCGAGCCAAACATGATGGTTGTAACGACCAGAAAAGACGAATAACGCATGAATACCCGTACTCAACACAAATGGGCAACGACGCTGCCGAGAGCTGTTTAAGTAAGAGAGTTTGCCAGAAAAAGCTGAATCTAAAGTTTACGAAATTACTAACGCAGCACGGTGCCAACTTCTTGGCCAGACGGGCAGCCTGCGTCATTGGTGGTGAGCAAAGCGTTTTCTCTATTAAAATATCATTATTATTATATAACTATATGAAATAATTAAATAAATATAATAATTTCAATCATTATCTTTAGATAAAATATCATATTTTGTCAGATTTTGATTGTCTTCCTTCCCATTGCGTGGGGCAAGCGGTATAGGTTCCAATCATTAGATATGAGGTTGACGTCGTGAAAATAGGTGTGGTGACAGTTTCAGATCGCGCAAGCGGTGGCGAATATGAAGACCTCAGCGGTCCGGCAATCGAGGCATGGCTTGGACAAGCCATTACCACACCATATGAAACGGTCAGGCGCGTCATTCCTGATGGCATGGTTTCGGTTCGTGACACATTGATCGAGCTTTGTGACGATCAAGCCTGTGACTTGATCCTGACAACAGGTGGAACCGGTCCGAGTGCACGTGACGAAACGCCGGAGGCAATGCAGGCTGTGCTGCACAAGGAATTGCCGGGCTTTGGTGAATTGATGCGTCGTGTCAGTCTGGAGCAAACAACGACGGCCATTCTTTCCCGACAGACCGCGGGCAGCCGCGGTAAAAGTTTTATCCTGAATTTACCGGGCAAACCCGCATCTATTGCCATGACGCTTCAGGCAGTTTTTTCGGCAGTTCCATATTGTCTGGACTTGATTGGTGCCGGTTACATCGAAACCGATCCAGCCTTCGTGAAAACACATAGACCCAAATAATCCTGCCACTTATCTGCGCTAAAGATAGTTCCATAAGATAGATTATGCGATTATTATATCACATAGAAGTGGGTTCACTCTTGAAGTCGATTGCGCCTGATTTGGCCGATCAAGCCTGAATACGCCTCACCTCAGCGATTGCTAAAGCAGCCAGAATTGAACGTCGGCCCGCTTATCCGTTCATCGACTTTCAATCTGGCGGGCCGAAATATTTTACCTTCAGTTTCGCGATCTCATCACTTTCATGCAGACCCATAATGGCAAGGCTTGCCGGTTGCACAAATTCGCTATGGCGTGGAAACGCAAAGCCGTATTTGTAGGGACTGAATGCATCGCCGGCCAGATCAAGAGGCTCATCTGTGTGCTGGTGCATGTAATATTCCAGGACCGGACCATCCGCCACAATTGCAGCAATGTCATCATTGATGAGAGCCGTGACCGCAGTCGGCAGATGGTCGAACGAAACCGTCGCAATGGAGCGGGATTTCAGAAACTGTTCGGCAACACTACCTGTGCGCACCCCAACGGTCTTTCTCTGCAGATCGCCCAGGTTTGAAATGGTGTTTTCGATATGCGCAATGGTCATGACGCTCGTGATTGATGACGTGACATAAGCAACGATTGCTATTCCGAAAACCATCCACAGGGTCTGCCAGATGCGCCCGAGCCAGCCAAACAGATTTTCACGTGAGCTTTGGCCGGATGTGGCGATCAAAGCTATCTGATAGAAGCTCTCGGCCAGTCCTTCACGCCAGCTCTTTGGAAAGCTTTTGTCAAAACGCCGGTCGAAAACGGTCAACAACACCGTTGCCGCAACGAGAATGACCAGAACCCATACATAGGTGGTCATATGTCCCGCCCTGTTGAGACGATCAATGAGGTCGTCCCAACCGGTTCCAGCCTGGGTGTGCACCATGATACGGAGACCGGCATCGAACCAGGGATAAGTGAAATCGGCAATCTCGGCGCGGCTTTCGGTGATCGTCAGATTGGTGACGGCAGCATCCACTTTGCCTTCGGAAACGGCTTGCATCAGTTCCGCGTAGTTCGGATATTCCACATAATGCGAGTCGATATTCATGCACTTGGCAACATTCTGCCAGATATCGATAGCCATGCCTGAATATGTGCTGCCTTCTTTGTTGACGAAGGGTTCACTGACATAGATGCCGACCTGTACGGGATTCCGAGCCTGTGTTGGTTCTTGGGCGCAGACGGCATTGGCAATCAGTGTCAGAGCTATGATGATGATAGTCTTGTATAGATTTTTATTGTATTCTTTTATAGCTAAAATTGAACCCATGCAGCCCTCCGATATCATCAGAATAAATATTATTCATTGCGATCTTGATTGCAAATGTCTTTATTATTGCCCTCTCCACTTTATAAGGGATGTGTAATATTATGAACATTTTGTACTCGACGTGAATTTGGTGCGATTATATGACCTTCTCGTGCAATCTGGATCCATTGCTACTCAATCTCGACAAGTCGGCAACAAACCCCTGATGTTTGGTTGAAGTCATTCCCTTGCTACGCGCAATCATGGGAATTACTTTAAAGTGTTTGAGACTTGGAATCGCATAAGACCAAAGCAGCATGTAATTGCCATCCATATGCTGTATGACCTGGCGTGGGTTTCAGCCTTCGCCGCCGTGCGAAAGGAACGGGCATTTCCGGCTCGTCGGCTGGATGGGAAAAGGTAGAGTTTATAAATGTTGGATGCACGTATTCGGAACACTTCGGTGCGCGACAAGATCATGAGCGCAGAACAAGCTGCCAGCCTGATCAAAGATGGAATGATTGTCGGTATGAGCGGTTTTACCCGTGCGGGTGACGCAAAGGCAGTCCCTGTCGCCATGGCCGCGCGCGCGGCAATCGATCCCTTCCAGATCACACTGATCACCGGAGCCTCCCTTGGTCATGACGTGGACAAATTGCTGACCGAAGCGCATGTCCTTGCCCGCCGTATGCCGTTTCAGGTCGATCGCACATTGCGCGCTGCCATCAATCGTGGCGAAGTCATGTTTATCGATCAGCATCTTTCCGAAACGGTGGAGCAACTGCGCTCCAATCAGATCGGGCCAATCGATTATGCCGTCGTGGAAGCGCTGGCGATTACCGAAAGTGGCGGCATCATTCCCACGACCTCGGTCGGCAATTCAGCCAGTTTCGCTATCCTTGCCGAAAAGGTAATCGTCGAGATCAATCTGAACCAGCCCATGGCGCTGGAAGGGTTGCATGATATCTATATTCCAACCAAGCGCCCTACCCGCGACCCTATCCCGGTTACGGCTTGCGACAGTCGCGTTGGCCTACCGTATATCCCCATTCCGGCCGATAAAATCGCAGGCATCGTCATCACGCAGGAAAGCGATAGCGCATCAACCGTTGAGCCGGCGGATAGCGATACGATCGCCATTGCCGGTCATTTGATTGGTTTTCTCGAAAATGAAGTGGAAAAAGGCCGTCTTGACCTGACGCTCAATCCGCTACAGGCCGGGATTGGAACCATTGCCAATGCCGTTCTGAACGGTTTTGTCGATAGCCCTTTCCATAACCTACGCATGTATAGTGAAGTGTTACAGGATAGCACTTTCGATCTTTTCGATGCCGGAAAGCTCGATTTCGCGTCCGGCGCTTCAATCACCCTCAGCCCCGCTTATGGCGAGCGCGTCTTCAGCAATATCGATCGCTATCGTGACAGGCTGATCCTGCGGCCACAGGAGATCAGCAACCACCCCGAAGTAATTCGCCGCCTTGGCATTATCGGCATCAATACGGCTCTCGAATTCGACATTTACGGCAATGTCAATTCAACCCATGTTGACGGCACCATGATGATGAATGGCATTGGTGGTTCAGGCGACTTTGCCCGCAATGCCTATATTTCGATTTTCGTCAGCAAATCGGAAGCGAAAGCTGGCGCAATTTCATCCATCGTGCCGATGGCGACGCATGTTGATCATACGGAGCATGATGTCGATATTCTGGTGACAGAACAAGGTCTTGCCGATCTGCGGGGCCTCGCGCCCCGTGAACGCGCGCGCATCATTATCGACAATTGCGCTCATCCCGATTATCGCGCCCAGCTCAATGATTATTTTGAACGCGCCTGCGCGCGTGGCGGTCACACGCCCCATCTTCTCGAAGAGGCTTTCAGCTGGCATACATGTCGCAAGCAATCCGGAAGCATGCGGCAAGGATGACCGTTAATTCAATAATGTTCTAATGTTACCAGAGGAACCTTCCTGATGGCTAGACGTTAACCGGCATACCATTTTGACAGAAAATGGTATGCCGTTGCAGGAATAGCGGAAAATTCACCGTTATTCTTTGCACCAGTTTTCAGTCTGGCGTTCAGGAGGAGCGGCCGTCAGGCGATAGAAATTACAGCCGTTCCGGGAAGGTTCCGCTGACTTATGTCCATCCTTATTAGTCTTCTGATAACAGTTCTTGTTATCTTCCTCGTCCTCTATCTGATCAACATGCTTCCCCTTGATGGCAAGGCAAAACAGATCGCTCAGGTGATTGTCATCGTCATTGGCATCATTTCGCTGCTGAAATATCTGGCGATTTTCTAACGATAATAAAATCACATATTTATAAATGACTTGCCGTGGGTTTTTAAACCCACGGTTCCACCTCTTCCTCCGACCAGCTAACGGGCACGAAGCCCATTTTCTGGTAAAGTTGCAGCGCACGTGGGCTATCAAGCGTATTGGTGTGGATCGTCAGTTTTTCAGGGCCATGTGTCCATGCGGCAGCAATCGCTTCACTCAAGAAAAATTTGCCTAGCCCTCGCCCCTGAAAATCGCGCATCAGGCCGAAATAAAGAATTTCCGCAGATTGTGGCATGGCAGATAAGTCCAGCTCAGTAAAACCAGCCGGACAGCCATCGACATAAAGCACATGAATATCGGTCGTGTCCGCATGAATGGCGGCCGCCACTTCTGCGTCGCTCTGCTTGCGGCGCATGGCCCAGTGGTGTTCGCGGCCTACCTGTTCATAGAGATAGCGATAATAATGCACCGGCATCCCACCGGCCCGCATGATGGCAAGTCGCATATTGGAGGGAACCGGCACCGAATGTGCCGGTCGCGTGTGCATTTCCAGATGCGTAATGCGTGCAGTCAGCTTGTCCGTCATGCTCAGTCGGCATCACCTGTTACGACGGGGGTGACTGCTTTGCTGCCCCATTCGCTCCAGGAGCCGTCATAAAGGCGATTGTTCTCGTGTCCGAGCGAGGTCAGGGCCAGTGTGATGACCGCAGCCGTCACACCAGAGCCGCAACTGGTCACCACCGGCTTTTCAAGATCAACCCCGGCATCGGCAAAAATCTTGCGCAGGCTTTGCAGATCTTTCAATGCGCCGTTTTCAGACAGGCTACCCACCGGCACATTGCGCGCGCCGGGCATATGGCCCGAACGCATACCCGCGCGCGGCTCGGCCTCCTGCCCCGTAAAGCGCCCGGCTCCACGCGCATCGGCGATCTGTGAGCGACGCTCATCGACGATTGCGCGCATTTCACCAAAATCCACCACGGCGGCCTTGTTGAAAGCAGGCGAGAACAAAGTCGGCGCGATTTTTGTCGGCTCGTCTGTCACTGGATATCCGCCTGCTTTCCAGCCATCGAAACCGCCATCAAGAACACGTACATCCTTGACACCCATGATGCGTAACATCCACCAGACACGAGGGGCTGAAAACATACCAGGACCGTCATAGACGACAATCGTCTCGTCCACGGTAATCCCCATAGCGCCGACATGCTGCGCGAAAAATTCAGGCGATGGTAAGGTATGCGGCAGACCGGAATTCTTGTCGGCGATCACGTCCTGATCGAAGAAGACGGCACCGGGAATATGCGCGGCATTATATTCGTCATGCCCGTTACGCCCGGCTGCGGGCAGATACCAGGAGGCATCGACAATTGCGATTCCGGGCGTACCCAGTCGTTCCTTCAGCCAGTCGCGGGATACGACGAAAGCGCTTTTCTCAGCCATGATCATTCCTCAAACGGTACGTCTATTTCGGTCTTCTTTTCGAGCCATCCCGGAATGGGCAGATTTTTGCCGCGCAGGAATGCCGGATTGAAGAGTTTTGACTGGTAACGGTTACCATAATCGCAAAGCACCGTCACGATTGTGTGGCCTGCACCTAAATCTTTTGCAAGGGCCAATGCACCGGCAATATTGATGCCTGAAGAGCCACCAAGGCAAAGACCCTCCTCTTCCACCAGGTCGAACACCACATCGAGCGCATCCGAATCCGCGATGCGGTAGGAAAAATCGGGCGTAAACCCTTCGAGATTGGCCGTAATGCGTCCCTGCCCGATCCCCTCGGTGATCGAGTCGCCTTCCGCCTTCAACTCACCCGTTGTGTAAAACGAATGAAGCGCCGCACCATGCGGGTCGGCCAGCGCTATCTTGATATTGGCATTATGTTCCTTGAGGCCAAAAGCCGTGCCGGCTAGCGTGCCACCCGAACCAACAGCAGAGACGAAGCCGTCAACCTTGCCGCCCGTCTCACGCCAGATTTCCTGTGCCGTGGTTTCCAGATGCGACTGGCGGTTGACAATATTGTCGAACTGGTTGGCCCAGATTGCGCCATTCGGCTCTGTTCTGGCCAGTTGCTCCGCAAGGCGGCCTGAAAGGCGTACATAATTATTGGGATTGCGATAGGGAACAGCTGGAACTTCCACCAGTTCGGCACCGAGAAGACGCAGGGCGTCTTTCTTTTCCTGACTCTGCGTTTCCGGGATAACGATGACCGTGCGATAACCAAGCGCCTTGGCGACCAATGTCAGCCCGATGCCGGTATTGCCTGCGGTTCCCTCGACAATGATGCCGCCGGGTTTTAAAAGCCCGCGCTTTTCCGCGTCACGGATAATATAGAGCGCTGCGCGGTCTTTGACCGATTGGCCCGGATTGAGAAACTCCGCCTTGCCATAGATTTCGCAGCCGGAGATTTCGGAAGCCTTCTTCAAACGGATCAAAGGCGTGTTGCCGATGGCGTCGAGTACTGATTGGAGCATGGCTTCTGTCCTTCCTGTCTGGTCACGGCAAGTTATGGGTAAGCCGCCTTGTCTTCAAGCAAGGATGGAATAATTTTCCAAGACTTGTCGCAAATCCAAACCCATAATGGGGATATTAAAGAAAAAACCGCCCCTTTGGAGCGGTTTTCATAAAAGTTTGTTTTAAAACCCGTTATGCAGCGCGTTGACCCCCGGCTCCACCATTGCGGCGTTTGCGCCGGAATGGACGCTTGGCCGCGGCGGGAGCAGCATTATCAGCATTGCCATGACCGCGTGGTTCACCAGCCTTTTGGGCCGGACGGCGGTGATTCTGCGCGCCACCCTTGCGATGCTGCGTCTTTTGCGGCCGGGACTGTTGTTCATCTGCTGCCGGGGTTCATGGCGCAGGTGCCGGTGCAAGCGCGACAGGCGCATCTTTCATGGGGAGTTTCGTGCGGGTGACGCGTTCCACGGCGCGGAGCTTGGCTTCTTCCGTTGCCGGATCATAAAGCGTGATCGAAGCGCCATTCGCACCATTGCGGCCCGTGCGCCCGATACGGTGCACATAGGTTTCCGGCTCATCCGGGAGATCGTAATTCACCACATGGCTGATACCGGGAACGTCGATGCCACGCGCGGCAATATCGGTCGCGACCAGAATGCGCAATGTACCGCTGCGAAATCCTGTCAGTGCACGCTGACGGGCATTCTGCGACTTGTTGCCATGAATAGCGGCAACTTCATAACCATCACGCTCAAGATGGCGCACGACCGCATCCGCACCATGCTTGGTGCGTGTGAAAACGATTACCGATTGCATGTCCTTCTCGGCCAGCATGGCCGAAAGAAGACGCCGCTTGTCCTTGGTTCCGACCGAATGCACGACCTGCGTGATTTCGGCAGCTGTCGTCCCCTGCGGCGCGACTTCCACCCGCACGGCATCGCGCAACAGGCTTTGCGCGAGGGCTGCGATTTCCTTGGGCATGGTTGCCGAGAAAAGTGCTGTCTGACGCTCCCTATGGGTGGCCTTGGCAATACGCTTCACATCATTGATGAAGCCCATATCCAGCATTCGGTCGGCTTCATCGAGCACCAGCCAGCGCGTCTGCGACAGATCGACCAGCCCTTCGCGCATCAGATCGGTCAGGCGGCCCGGGGTTGCGACCAACACATCGACGCCCGGCGCGATACGCTTGATCTGCGAAAGTTTCGAGACACCGCCCAGAACGAGCGCGGTCGAGATATGCGCCTTCTTGGAAACGGTGCGGATGGTTTCCTCGATCTGCACCGCCAGTTCGCGGGTCGGTGCGAGCACCAGGGCGCGCGCGGTCTTGGGACGGCGCTTATCGCCAAGCCCCATGATCTTTTGCAGGATCGGCAGGCTGAAGGCGGCGGTTTTGCCTGAACCGGTCTGGGCGATACCCAGAATATCGTGGCCCGCAAGTTGCGAGGGGATCGCCTGCGTCTGGATCGGCTTGGGTTCGGTCATGCCGACAGCTTCAACGCCGCTGAGCAAAACGCCGGTGATACCGAGGGCGGCGAAGCCGCTCATGTTTTCTTGTGTCAATTCAATCTCTTTCAAGGGCAGCGCATGAATGCGCTCCATTCAAATTTCGGACAGGCGCAACCTGTCCAACAAAACTATTCGATGATAACGACGGGACGCCGGATAAATCCATGCGACTTGCGCTGCCGTGCCCGGAATATGATCCGGGTCCCCTCACCTCCCGAACCATTCCGAAAGGCAAGTCTGCGACGCAACAAGTCCACTGCCGGAAAGCCAGGGAATACCCACAGCCCATGCGCCTTATATGCATATGGTGTGTTTTAGACCGAAAAGCAAATGCTTTTATGTCACCTCACCATCAGATGATGAAATCAGCCAGCACCTGATTGTCGGTAATATCCTGATAAGCCCAGCCAGCTTCAACGAATTTCTTGTGCAATATCTTGAAGTTATCAGCATCCTTGGTTTCGATGCCTATCAGGACGGAACCGAAATTGCGCGCCGATTTCTTCAGATATTCAAAGCGGGCGACATCATCCTCGGGACCAAGCAGGTCAAGGAAGGAGCGCAATGCCCCCGGACGCTGCGGAAAGCGGAAGATGAAATATTTTTTCAGCCCTTCATGACGAAGCGCCCTCTCCTTCACATCCGGCAGACGTTCAAAGTCGAAATTTCCGCCCGACACCACGATGACGATGCGCTTGCCCTTCAATTCACTTTTCTTGAAGCTTCTAAGGGCATCAATGCCGAGCGCTCCTGCCGGTTCCAGCACAACGCCTTCTATGTTGAGCATCTCGATAATGGTCGCGCAGAGGCGATTTTCCGAAACTCTTATGACAGAATCCTTCTCAAAGCCTTTGAGAAGCTTGAAATTTTCCTTACCGATTTCGGCAACAGCCGCACCATCGACGAAATTATCGACATGAGACAGTTTTACGCGCTTGCCAGCTTCAAGACTGGCATAAAGGCTCGATGCACCTTCCGGTTCGACGAAGCGGAACGCCGTTTTCCAGCCAAGTCCTGCGATATACTGCGTTACACCGCCTGCAAGCCCGCCACCGCCAACCGGCAACAGCACCAGATCGGGTTTTCGGTCATCCGGCAATTGACGTTCGATTTCCAATGCAACGGTTGCCTGTCCCGCGATGATACCGGGATGATCGAAAGGCGGAACCATGACACCCTTGTTGCTTGTCGCAAATTCCTGCGAGGCTACATAACAGACGTCGAAAATATCGCCCACCAGCTTGATTTCGATAAATTCGCCACCAAAAGCCCGTGTCTTGTCGATTTTCTGCTGCGGTGTCGTCACCGGCATGAAAACCACGCCCTTGCGTCCGAAATGGCGGCAAACCAGGGCAAATCCCTGCGCATGATTGCCTGCGGAGGCACAGACGAAGATCGCATTCGGGTCAGCGGTCTTCACGGCATGGGAGATGAAATTGAAAGCGCCACGTATCTTGTAGGACCGCACCGGCGTCAGGTCTTCACGCTTGAGCCAGATATCCGCGCCATATTTCCGTGACAGGTGATCATTGCGTTGCAAAGGGGTTTCGGGAAACAGCGAACGCATGGTCTGTTCGGCCTGAGCCACGGATTGGACGAAGGCGGTCATTATGTAACTTTCTTCCACTCAAGAGTGATTTCTTGCATCTTTCTTTCTTCGCTACATCGCTTTTTGACGTCAGACAAGGAAGAACGGAAAACATGAGTTGTTTTGCAGTGTTTTTGATCGATTCCGCCACTTCCATAATGGCGTTCAAAGCGCCAGAAGAGAAACGGTCAGAAAAGGTAGCATCATCGGTGTAATGATGGTGCCCGCAGCCGGACTTGAACCGGCAAGCCCATACGGGCGGCGGATTTTAAGTCCGCAGTGTTTACCAATTTCACCATGCGGGCATCGCAAGGCGTCTGCGTCCTTAGCAACTAACAGGAGAGCTTTCAATGGCAAAACCAAGGGGTTTTACGAGGAAAGAGACTGTCAGCTTTAAGGGGAAGCATGAGAAACGACAAAGCTCCCCAAATCTTTGGGGAGCTTGATATCTGGTTGAAATTCATCACAATAGTCAGAAGTCCTCGCAACAGTTCAGCATGATACCAACTGCTGCATGAAGAATGCTGTCAGCACCTGTAATTTACCACTTGGTGTGGAACTTGAACAATGCCTTGCGGCCTTCTGCATATCCACAGGTATAGACACCCTGACAACCCGCGACATATTCCTTGTCGAAGAGATTGGTGATGTTGAGATCGACACCCCAATTGTCTTTTTCATAGCCCAGTTTCAAGTCTGCAACCGTTGCGGAAGGCACCTTGAGCTTGTTTTCCGCATCTGCATAGGACGAGCCGATATACCGTACGCCACCGCCAAGGGTCACACCTTCCAGAACGCCATGCGGCACCGTGTATTCGACAAACAATGACGCCTGCTGTTCCGGTAGAAGATAAGGTCGGTTGCCGATTATGGTGGTGTCTTGATCTTCCTTGACCTTTAGGTCGTATGCAGTCAGCGCGGCAGTCAGCTTCCAGTCTTGAGCGATATTGGCCTGCATTTCCAGCTCAAAGCCGCGTGAATTGACCTTGCCGAGCTGCATTTTGGCACCGCTTTGGCCAGTCAAAACATTTTCCTTCGTCAGGTCGAAATAGGCGGCAGTAATCAGGCCATCAAAGAATTCCGGCCTGTATTTGACACCAACCTCGTACTGGACACCGGTTTCAGGTTTTGCCGGATCGATGATGACCGTCGATCCACTTGTCGTGCGGGAAAGCTCATCAATCAGAGGATTGAAGAAGGTCGCAGCGCTCACATAAGGTGTGATGCCATTATCGAATTCGTAGCCGATACCGGCGCGACCCGACAGGCGTCCAACATGGTTGGAATAGCTTGGCAGCCCATCGGCCTTGGTATTCACATAATCATAACGGCCATTGAGCGTGACGATCCAGCCATCACCGAACTCCATGCGGTCCTGCGCATAGACGCCAATCTGGTTACGCTTCAAATCCTGATCGATATAGGGATCATACATTTCAGGTTGCGTCGCACCATAGATCGGGTCGTAAGGATTGATTAGCGTCGATGAACCGGACTGCTGCACATGCTTGATGCGGAAATATTTATATTCCACGCCAAACAACATTATGATCGATTGCGCCCGTCGTCACCTTGCCTTCAAGCTGGTTGTCAACGAGGAAGGTGTTCACTTCCGTATCATGCCTGAAATCAATGCGGGTCACATTCGGGTTGCCTGATGTCGGTTGTGCCAGCCAGCCCTCATAACCATAGGCGTAAGGCGCGCGTTCCTTCACGTGCGAATAACCATAACGAACATTCTGGCGCACGGCCCAGTCATTGTCGAACTTGTGCTCGAGCTCATAACCGATGGAGAATTGTTTACGCGTATAGTAATCGACATCCCGCTCGGTAAGATTGATTTTACGTGAAATCCTGCCGAACTCGGTCGGCACGACCGTACCGTAATAAGGCAGGAAACCGCCACCATCATGGGTCAGGTCAAGATAGGTATAATTGGCAAGAATGGTAAGCGATGTCGCCTCATCCGGCTTGAACTGGATGCTGGGTGAAATGACGCCACGAAATTCTTCGGCAAAATCGGTGTAATTGTCACCGCCCTGTATCTTGCCATTGACGCGGTAATTGACCGTTTCGCTGGCCTTGTCACCGATATCGAAGCCAACATAGCCATTGCCATAACTGTTGATCCCGGCTTCGAGATAACGCACACGTTCGCCTGTCGGGCGTTTGCTGATATAATTGACGATACCGCCCGGATTTGCGCCACCATAAAGCGCAGAAGATGCGCCCTTCATGACTTCAATGCGTTCAAGGCCAAAGCTGTCGATCAGGAATGCGCCAAAACCGTAGCTGTAATTCTGCAATCCATCGAGATATGTTCCCGATCCGGTTGCATCGAAGCCGCGGATATAAAACCAGTTCGTATCATTATCGACACCGAAAGGCTGGGCAAAAACGCCAGCCGTATAACGAAGCGCTTCATCAACTTTCTGCGCGCCGGTTGCATCGATCTGCTCGTGCCCGATAACTGAAACGGATTGCGGTATCTTTTCCACTGCAACCGCGTCCTTGGACCCTGTTGTCGTGACCCCCGGCACAAAGCCCTTGAGCGGAGCAAAGCCTTCTGCCCGTGTGCCTCGACTATTGCTGTCCGACTGGATAACGACAGTATCGAGATTAACTGACGTGCTTGCTTCCTGCGCCAAGGCAGGAAGGGCGGCAAGCGCTGTTCCGCTTGCCAGAACCGCGAGAAGTTTCGGCTTCATCGACCGCATCATGGATGCCCCTCTACAACATTTGAATACAATTGCAGCACCGCAAAGCGGCCACTTAATATGACCGCTTACATCAACTTAAAATCTTCGGATTGTCTGATTTTGCGTCCCGTTGAACGATCTTCCGCTCATGACAGAATTCGCAGATAAAACCGGGGAAGAGTGTTGCTTTATTACAATTGCTGCCTGAGCCATGCGGCAGGCGTCGTACCGCTCAGCTTCTTGAAAACACGCGTGAAATGGGCCTGATCGGAAAAGCCGACAAGGGCTGCGACTTGCGTCAATGAAACGGGGGATTCTACCAAAATCGCCTGAGCGCGGGCGATGCGCCGCTTCATCTGCCATGTATGAGGCGAGACACCCGTCGAAGCCTTGAAGGCGCTGCAAAAATAGGTTTCGGACAGACCAGTAAGATCAGCCAGTTCCTGCAAGCGAATGATGCGGGCAAAATTGTCTTCAATGAAATCGGTCACGCGCCGCAGCCGCCATGACGACAGCTTGCTGGCAAGTGCCTTCTCCTGCGCCTGAACATGAAACAGTTCAGTCACGAGCGCATTGATTAGTCCCTCGCCATAAAGATCATGCAAGGGCGCATGCGAAAGACATTCCTCGACCAGCAGCATGCTCAACTGTTCGATTTTCGCATTTGAAAACAACAAGCGGGGACGCTCGACAGCGTTTTTATCCAGAGCACCACCAAATTTCTGTTCAAGCACCGGGATATCCAGATGCACATCCAAATGTCGCATACGTCCGGGCTGCGTCGTTTCACTCCAGATTGTCATGCCTGCCGGTATATAGAACAATCGCGAGGTATTTTGAGCCTGTGCCGGAACCTGTTCCTTGTTGCGCGTCCTGCTCAAGGAGCGAATATCCAGAATGCCCTGACTTTCAAAAACATGCACGAGACGCGGTACTTCGGAAATATATTCGCCATGCGCGGATGCGCTGCATTCCACCGACCAGAGATCGGCGATGGCACCATTCCATGACCGATAGTGAAGATCGTCAAGCAAACTGACGCCTTCGATACGGCTCTTCATATTCGGATGAAAACCCAATATATCTTTCCCGACTATCCAGCTTTAACTGCCTGCACGAGTAAATATGTATATATTACTCATCTTTTTCTGGCAACTTTCATGATGCTGGGTTATTGCAGCCACAAATACCCGCAAACAGGATGATGATTGATGATTTCGCCCTTGTTCGAACTGGAAAATGTCAGCTTCTCGGTCGCAGGACGCGATTTGCTGAAACCTTTGACCATGTCGATACCGGCGGGCAGTGTGACGGCGCTCATCGGGCATAATGGTTCGGGAAAATCCACGCTTCTGAAAATCCTTGCGCGACAGCAGCCGGCCTCAGGCGGCACGATTCATTTCGCAGGCAAAAATCTGGATGCATGGGGGGACCGCGAATTTGCCCGCAAACTTGCTTACCTGCCGCAATATACGGCTCAGGCGTCGGGTGTGCTCGTCAAGGAACTGGTCGCACTTGGCCGCTATCCGTGGCATGGCGCGTTGGGACGCTTTGGCGATACTGACCGGAAAAAGGTCGAGGAAGCCATTGAGCTGACCGGGATTTCTTCCTTCGCTGACCGGCTTGTCGACACGCTTTCGGGTGGTGAGCGCCAGCGCGTATGGATTGCCATGCTGGTGGCACAAGATGCGCAATGCCTGCTTCTTGATGAACCGACATCGGCGCTCGATATCGCGCATCAGCTGGAAGTACTGTCACTCGTTCAAAAACTCTCGCAGGAAAAGCAGTTGAGCGTGTTCATCGTGCTGCATGACGTGAATATGGCCGCACGCTTTTGCAATTCGATTTTCGCGCTGCATAGCGGCAATCTGATTGCGCAATCAACACCGGCAGGTATCATGGAGCCGGATCGGCTGCATGAAATATACGGCGTTCCGATGGAGGTCATGCGTCACGCCTCCACCGGCCATCTTATCGCGGCACCACTTTAATTGATGCACTCATATCCAGCCAGATAACTTGAAATCGGATTAAAGCATTGCCGCACACGCTACAGCTGGAAGTAAAGCGCACTTATGGACAGGCTGTGAAATAATACGAAAACGGGCTGTCAAATCGTGCCAAACGATTTCCTGACAAGCCCATATATCGCGACTATATAGCGCCCTGCAAGATTACTGCGGGGTCAGATCGAAGCCGAACCATTTTTCTGAAAGACGCTTGACCGTACCGTCAGCCTTGGCGGTCTCAATTGCTTTATCAAACATTTCTTTCAGTTCCGGGTCGCTCTTGCGCAAACCGACCGAACTTCCAGCACCAAGGAAACCACCCTGGAAACGCGGGCCTGTAATGGTCATGTCCGAATTGGCTGATTTGCCGATAGCCGTCGTCAGATATCCCATCGAAGCCATGACAAAATCGACACGGCCTGATTGCAGGTCAAGATCATGCTGCTCCGTGGTCTTGTATTCGCGCACATCCACAACGCCTTTGAGATATTCTTCCGCAAAGCGCGCCGCCATGGAAGCTGTCTGCACACCAATCGTCTTTCCCTGTAAGGCTGGCTTGATTTCATCGAGCGCCTTCATCGCGCCCTGCTCGTTGGTGGCGAGCGAAAACAGCTCCCCCTTGAGCGGCAATTTGGCAAGGTCGTTGTCCTTGGTCGTTGCGAAAGCCTGTCCGGTGCTGCCGTAAGACATTGAGAAGGCAATGACTTCCTTGCGCTTTTCGGTCGCCGACATACCGGCCATGATGGCATCGAACTTACCGGCATTGAGCGCCGGGATGATACCGTCGAAGGATTGTGCGACAAAGGTGCATTCAATTTTCATGGTTTCGCACAGGTGCTTTCCAAGCTCGATATCATATCCATCAAGCGTGCCGTCGGGTCGTGTCAGATTGTAAGGCGCAAAACTTCCTTCGGTGCCGATGACCACCTTTTCCCATTTCTTTTCTTGTGCCATCGAAGGGCCGCTAAGCCCGACAACGGTTGCAATGCCTGTCAGCAAGGCGCTAATAGCCAGTTTCATTTTATTCCCCTTGGGTCGTTATAAGATGAACACATCATTTCTTGATGAATTGACGGAAACGTTCGGACTTTGAGTTTGTGAAGACATCGGCAGGCGTGCCTTCTTCTTCAATCGCGCCCTGATGCAAAAAGATGACGCGGCTGGAAACGTCACGCGCAAAACCCATTTCGTGGGTGACGACCAGCATGGTGCGCCCTTCTTCGGCAAGGCTGCGCATGACACGCAAAACCTCGCCCACAAGTTCAGGATCGAGCGCCGAAGTCGGTTCATCAAACAGCATGACCTTGGGCTGCATGGCAAGCGCACGGGCAATCGCCGCACGCTGCTGCTGGCCACCCGACAGATGCGATGGGTAGTGATTGCGCTTGTCGGCGATACCGACCTTGTTCAGAAGCGCTTCCGCTTCCTCGATGCATTCCGCCCTGGGACGCTTGAGAACATGCACTGGCGCTTCAATAACATTTTCCAGCACGGTCTTGTGCGACCAGAGATTGAAACTCTGGAACACCATGCCAAGGCGCGCACGAATGCGCTCGACCTGACGGCGATCGGCGGGTTGCGTCTTGCCGTCGCGTGTTTTCCTGAGCGCGATGGTTTCTCCATCAACCGTGATTACACCGCTATCGGGCGTTTCCAGCATGTTGATGCAGCGCAGCATGGTGGATTTGCCCGAACCGGAAGAGCCGAGGATCGAAACGACCTCGCCCTCTCGCGCATCGACGGAGACGCCCTTGAGAACCTCAAGACCGCCAAAACTCTTATGCAGATCACGGACGCTGATAGCTATGGGGGCCGTGGATATTGGCGTGGCTGAACCTGAATTGATCATGTCACGTTTCCTTTGGGCAAAACGGTCATCGTTCGCGGCTGGCGCATATGCGGGCTCAAGGCATATTCAGCCATGGCCACGAGCCGCGTGAGAACGAAATTGATAGCCAGATAGACGGCACCGGCAATAACGAAGACTTCGATGACCCTGTAGGTTTCAGAGATGATTTTCGCGGCAACTCCGGTGACTTCCATCATGGTGATGATTGATGTCAACGAGGTTGCCTTGACCATGGAAATGACCTCATTTCCATAGGCTGGCAACGCCTGTCGTATGGCCAGAGGCAGGGTTACACGCCTGAAAATCATGAAGCGCGACATGCCGCAGGCTTTGGCGGCCTCTATCTGCCCGTGCGGGACGGAAAGAAGGCCGCCGCGAATGATTTCAGCAGCATAGGCACCCGTATTGAGCATCAAAGCGAGAATGGCGCACCAGTACGGCTCACGCAGAAACGGCCAGATGAAGCTTTTACGGATTTCCGGGAACTGTCCCAATCCATAATAGATCAGGAATATCTGCACGAGCAGTGGTGTGCCGCGGAACACAAAGATATAGCCACGAGCAAACCAGTCGAGCGGCTTGATGCCCGACACGCGGCAGAGCGCCAGAAGCAGCGCCAGAACCGTACCGAGCATGGTGGCGCTAATCGCCAGCTGCAATGTCAGCGGCACCGCGGACAAAAGGCTGACCAATGTTTCATAAGCAAAGGCAAAATCCATCATGCCCTCCTCACGCCGCGCGAATAATGACGCTCGGCATTTTGCAGGATCAAACCGGAAACCGTCGATATCGCCAGATAGATCGCAGCCGCTGTTGCATAGAAATAGAAAGGCAGGCCGGTGGAACCGGCGGCAATCTGGGTCTGGCGCATCAGTTCAACCATGCCCGTCACCGAAACCAGCGCGGATTCCTTGAGTACGACCTGCCACACATTGCCCATTCCGGGCATGGCATGACGCAGCGTCAAAGGCATGATGATGCGGCGAAGCATCAACCCGCGGCTCATGCCGCATGCGGTTGCAGCTTCAAGCTCACCACGATGCACGGCACGAAACGCCCCGCGAAACACTTCCGTCTGCTGGGCACCGGAGGTGATGCCGATGGCGCAAGCACCTGCCAGAAAACCGGGGAAGCTGATAAAACCGCCAGCGCCAAACCATTTGCCGATGGCGGTGATTGCAGCGCTGCCACCAAAATAGAACAGGTAAATGACGAGAAGATCGGGAATGCCGCGTATGACGGTCGTGTAGCCATTGGCAAAAGCACGGGTAAACCGTCCCCCTGAAATCTTGGCCCATGCACCCAACAAGCCAATGACGCCGCCCAGCAGATAACCGCAGACAGCAATCATGACAGTCATCACGGCACCGCTCAGGAGGACGCCACCCCATCCTTCAGCACCAAAGCTGACCAGATCGAAAAAACCAGGCTGATCCATAATGAAGCCTTCAAGAGATTGAATGTGACGGGCAACTGACGCCGCAGCATTGCACGGAGAAATACTGTGCAGGCATAGCCGCAAGCAATCAGTCTGCCTTTTCAAGCAGAACCAGAGCTATGAAACATCCGGTTCTGCTTAACAAGCGGGAGCATCCGTCTTTATTCGTTGGTAAAGGACGGCGTAAGGTCGAGCTTGCTCCATTTCTCGGAGACTTCCTTTATTACGCCTGCGGCGGCGGCTTCACGGATTGCCTTGTCGAATTTTTCCTTAAGCTCCGTCTCACCCTTACGAAGCCCCATGGCGACTTCGGTTGCGAGCATCGCGCCCTTCATCAAGGGACCCGCCATGGCAAGATCTTCATTGCCCGGCTTTGACAGGATGGATGCGCCATAGACACCGCTATCGAAACCCGCATCGATACGGCCTGCTTTCAGATCCAGATCGCGCTCTACGGAATTCTTGTAAATGCGAACCTCTACGCTATCTCCGAAATAGGCGTTGACGAGCTGTTCCTGACTGGTAGACGCTATGACACCTATCGACTTGCCTTTGATGAGCGTGCCGATTTCTGTCATGACCGGATCAGCTTTTTCCTTGTCGTTGAGGTTGAGGCGTTCGCCCGTCATCGGCAGTTTTGCCAGATCACTATCCTTGAGCACGATGAAGGTTGCGACACCCGAGGCATAGGGAAGCGTGAAGTCAACGACCTGCTTGCGCTTTTCGTTGATGCCAAGCGTCATGATCAGATCGAACTTACCGGCATTCAGGCTCGGTATCATAGCGCTCCACTCGCCGGACTGGAGCGAGCATTCCACCGCAGCGCGCTTGCATAGATCATTGATCAGATCGACATCAAGACCTGACAATTGTCCCTTGGAATCCAGTGTATTCCATGGCGGGAAAGCGCCTTCAATGCCCACATTGACGTGGGTCCAGTCCTTGGCGCCTGCCGGGACAGACCCCAGCAGGCAGGTTGCGGCAACAATGCCGATGATCGTTTTGAAAGTTTTCATCTATTCCCCTTTTGATTTATGTTTTTGTCGATGATGGAAGCGGACGATGCTCAGGCGGCTTCCGTTTCAGGCAGCGGCGGGTTCACATCGTCAGGAATTGGGTTCACAAAAGGCGTATCGGCAAGACGCTCTGCAAAATCGGCCTTGGCGGCTGCGATCTTTTCAGGATCATTGAGAAGGTCGATGGCCGTACCCGCCATGGCTTTCGCGGCATAGATCATGCCCTTGTGGGCTGCCGGCAGCTTGCCTTGCGCAACCAGTTGCCATGAATGGCCCGGCGTTCCGATGGCATAGGTTGCGCTGCGCATCTGAACCGTCGGCACGACCCAACTGACGGTGCCGACATCGGTCGAGCCGACCAGTGTGCCGTCGCCGCTTTCAGGCGGGAAAATCAGATCGCACAGAGAAATGCCCTCACGCACTTTGAGGCCAAATCGACCGAAGGAAGCAGCAATATCGGCTTTCGAGAAAGTTTTCTGGAATTCAGCCGCTTTCGCACGGTCCTGATCATCGAACGCAATCGGACCCAGACGTTGCAGATTGCCATCCATTAACTGTTCGAGCGGCGTATTGCCGACCAGATTGGCGTCGCCGCTCAACACTTCATGCGTCACGCTAGTACCGGTGATCAGGGCCGCACCGGCAGCTACGTTCTTGACCCGTTCGACCAGTTCCAGCAATTCGGGAAGCGTGCGAGCGCGCACGAGATAGCGCACGGCAGCCCGAGCCTGAACCACATTGGGAGCATGTCCGCCGGTATCGGTCACAGCATAATGAATGCGCGCCGTTGAAGGCATATGCTCACGCATGTAATTGACGCCGACATTCATGATCTCGACGGCATCCAATGCGCTGCGTCCCAGATGCGGGGACGCAGCGGCATGGGCCGCGCGTCCGCTGAAACGGAACAGGATTTCATTGCAGGCCAGCGAAATAGGATTGTTGACGCCGGTAAAGGCCGCAGGATGCCATGAAATCGCGATATCGACATCATCGAACACACCGGCGCGAACCATGAAGCCCTTGGAAGATCCGCCTTCTTCCGCGGGGCAGCCGTAATAACGAACGCGGCCCTTGATGCCGTTGCGCGCCAGATGATCCTTGACTGCAGCCGCCGCCAGCATGGAACCGGATCCGAGCAGGTTATGACCGCAACCATGGCCATTGCCATTGGAGGGAATGGGCTTTTCAACCGCGATACCGGCTTCCTGACTAAGGCCCGGCAGCGCATCGAACTCACCAAGAATAGCAATGACAGGACCACCCTCACCGGCTTCACCCATGACAGCCGTTGGCATGCCAGCAATGCCGGTGGAGACACGAAAACCTTCGGCTTCAAGCATGGCCACATGCTCGGCACTGGAGCGATATTCCTGATAATTGGTCTCAGGCGTATCCCAGACGCGATCGCTCAGCCCTGCAAAAGCCTCAGCCTTTTCATCGACAATGCCCCAGATGGCGTTGGAATTTTGCATGACATTTCCCATTTCTTGATTTTCTCCAATTTTGGTACCAATTTATGCTGCTATTTTCCTTTGAGCAACAATTATGTTTACTTAATTGACTGATTTGCGATTCACTCGACCAAAAACAAGATATCTTGATGTACGGATCAGGGGGAGCGATGACACCAAAGCCAGAAGACGACACCTATACGACTGAAGAAACCGATGTCACCGATCTGATCTTGCATGACATCCAGTCTGGTGTTCTCGCCGCAGACAGTTGGCTCAAACAGGTCGACCTTGAACAGCGTTACAATCGGGGCCGCAATCAAATCCGCCGCGCACTTGACCGGCTCGCACAAAAGCGTCTCGTCAAGCATGTTCCCAACCGGGGCTATCATGTCTATGCGCCGGACGGTGCACAGGCCGAGGAAATCGCTGAAATTCGCGTCATTCTTGAAACGGCAATTGCAGACCAGATCGTTGCCAATGCGACTGCGCGCGATATAGAAGAATTGCGAAATCTGGCAAAAAGCTTTGATCACCTTGCGATGAACGGCACGGCATTGCAGCTTTATGAGGTCAATCTCTCCTTCCATAAACGGCTTGTCACGCTTGGTGGCAATCAGGAACTTGCAACCCTTGTCAGCGAAATTCGCCAGCGGACATCATCAGCCCCCGTCTCACAATGGAAGACAAAAGCCAGAATTGAAATCTCCGCCAACGAGCATCATCAGATGGTGGATGCAATTGCCATGCGAGACACACAACAACTGCGCCAACTCATCACCAATCATATCCGGCAGCCCTGAACCGACGCGTCGAGCGCTGCCGCTTCCTGTTATTGCGGCGGAAGCGCCGGGGTCAAATCAAGACCACTATATTTTAACGACAATTTGCGAACCGTGCCGTCTTCAACGGCGGAGCGGATGGCTTTGTCGAACAGGGCCTTCAATTCCGGCTCGTCCTTGCGCAGCCCCATTCCTGTTTCACTAACCAGAATGCCGCCATTGATCAAAGGCCCGGAAATCATCATGTCTTCATTGCCGGACTTTTTCAGCATCAGGCTCGCATAGACACTGTTGTCGAAACCCGCATCAATGCGTCCGGCCTTGATATCCAGATCGCGATCCTGCGATGTCTTGTAGACACGTACCGTCACATCATCGCCGAAATAGGATTTGATCACCTGTTCATGGCTGCTGGACTGCACAACGCCAACGACCTTACCCTTCAGCTTCTGCCGGATTTCCTCAATGACGGGATCGGCCTTTTGCTTGTCATTCAGGCTGAGACGCTCGCCGGTTATCGGCAGGCCGGCAATCGAGCCGCCCTTGGGCAGAATGAATGTCGAAACAGCGGAGCGATAGGGTAGCGTGAACTCTACGGTCTCACGGCGCTTTTCCGTAAAGCCCAAGGTCAACAAGAGATCGAATTTTCCGGCATTCAGGCTCGGTATCAGACTGCTCCACTCACCAGTCACGAATTCGCATTCGACCCCGGCACGGCTGCACAATTCTCCCGCAAGCTCGATATCCCATCCGCTCAGTTTGCCGTCCGGCCCCGTATCGCTATAGGGCGGAAACACCCCTTCGACACCGAGCTTGACGTGTTTCCATTCCTTGGCCAGAGCGCCTTGCGCCAAAAACCCCGCCGCAAGCGCCGCTGCCAGGAATAATTTCAGTTTCATGATGGTTCCCCTTATTTTTTATGATCATGCGTGATCTTTTCAATCCGTGGAAATGACCTCTGAATAGGCGTCAAGAGCCAGCCCGAGCGCATGAGCGACACGGTTGCGCGTCTGGCGAGCATGGGTGACATAGAACAGTGTTTCAGAAGAAGAAGCATCAAGACGCGCCAGTTCCCTCAGCCCTTCGAGCGCCGGCCACGGGCTGTTCGGCATGGCGGAATCATGCACAAAACGATCACCGGCGGTATAGTTGATCGGCACCAGCGCGCGGGAAACGCGCAGGATTGCCGCGTTCAGGCGCTTGATCGCCGCGCCATCGCCCGCAACAGCTACCTCTGCCTTTTGCGCTGCACTTTCCAGCTCTTTTGCCTGCGCCAGCAGGCCGGAAAGATCGAGACGATCACCGATTGCGGAACCAATCGTTGAAAGCTCTGTGGAAAGAGCCTGCGCATAGGCCGCATAATCGAGCGGCACCACAGGTGCGGTCAAAAGCCGGTCCAGCGTGTAAAGAATGACCTTGGTATCGCGAACCAGATTATCCGGGTCGATATTGTCCGCCAGATCGAGCGGCGTATGCCACCACCAGCCGAGTGGCACCAGCATTTTTTGCTCCGAGGGCGGCTGATGGCTGATACTGCCGAACATGGATGGAATACCCACGCCCCAGAAGGACTGGTCGCCGGAACGCGCTTGCCTGCGACCGGCATGGACCTGTCCCGTCACCTTATGAATAGCTTCTGCGGCAAGCGCCTTCAATTCATCCACGACACCCGAACGTGTCATGACGCTCGCCCCGCGACCGCCTGTTGAATCCAGATTGACATGCGCCACACAGCGCCGGTCAAGATCGGTGAAATATTCGTCGGCATACCATGCCGAACCCGAATAGCGGCCATGGGAATGGCCCGACCAGAAGCAGACGCGCAGGCCGCGCTGCCAGTGACGCGCTTCCAATGCCAAGAGACGGGCGGCTTCAAGCATCGAAGCATTGGCCCCGCCATTATCCATGACACCATAATGCCATGTGTCATGATGGCCTGAGAACATCACAAACGGAACGTCCTTCTTGTCTTCCAGGCCTTCGGGTGTTAAATTGGCGACCAGAATGGGCGTCTTGCGCCATCCCGTATCGACAACGGTCTTCAAGGTCGCCGTCAGGCTTTCACCAGCTCGTAGCCGCTGCTTGAGCGCGGCCCCGTTATCCCTCGAAATGGTGCAGACGGCGGTGGTCGGTAACTCATCGCGATTATGCTGCGACGGGCTGCCCCATATGGCCGATATGCACATTTCATAAAGATGCTCGGTGGGGCTGATGTGGATTTCACCGATTGCTCCGGCTTCTCGCGCCGCAACCGACACATCCTCGACCGCGATGCCGTCGATCAAGGCAATCTTGCCGCGCGCATCGACCTTGGAAAAAGCCGCCTCATCGCCCTCGCCCACATAGATGATTTCAGCTTTAATCCCTTCAGGCGGCGTGGTGACGGCCATGGAATGGGTGATGCTTTCAATCCCTGAACCGTTGATCCGCAGATCGGAAGAAACCGGCAGACTGATAAAGGCATCATGCGAAAGCATGGCGGTGGAAAAACCATATTCACGCATTTTCGCTTCAAGATAATGAAAGCTTTCCAGCTCAGAAGCGGTGCCCGACAATTTTATGCGCTTGGCAAATTCGCCAATATGCGCCATGAGCGTCTGCTCACTCACCCGTTCGAGAATGGCGGTGTGTTCCTGCTTTTGGCTCATTTCATTTTCCCAAAACTATTCCATGATGCATTGCCTATTGATTGCATAACTATCTCCATTTATGCAATAGGATTTATAGTCACATTTGCCCGATGATGCATGCATGTTGCGCTCGGCGGATGAATTGGCGATATAGGGATGAGGGCTGCCGGTTTGGGGCGTCCTGTTGCAAGATGGGAGACACCAGATAACAGTCAAGATTGCGCACAGGATTGCCGACAGGATACTTGAGCTTGCGGCCGTCGGGGACCTTCAGCCGGGCGATCACATGCGCGCGCAGCATCTTGCTGACCGCTTTCAGGTTTCGCGCTATCCGATGACCGAGGCTTTTCAACTGCTTTCACAGCATGAGCTTGCCGAGCATCGCCCCAATCACGGCTTTTATCTCACCGATCTGGCAGCCATAACGCGCCATCGTTTTGCCCCCGACACCTCGAATGAAGACGCGCTTTATCAGATGATCGCCAATGATCATCTGGACCGTCGTCTCCCGGAACTGGTGACGGGTGTTTTTCTCAGCGAGCGTTATGCCTTGAGCCGCAGTCAGATTTCGTCACTGATGACCCGTATTACCTCGGAAGGCTGGGCCTCGCGGCGCAGTGGTCAGGGATGGCACTTCAACGATGTTTTGAGAACGCCCGAAGCGCTGGCGCAGACCTATCGGGTGCGGCTTGCTATTGAACCTGCCGCAATCCTCGAACCGACATTTCATTTGCCAAAAGCCAGGCTGGATCATCTCAAATCCAGCGAAATTAAGCTGCTGAATGGCGGGATCGAAAAACTCTCCCCGGAAGAGCTTTATCAAGTCGGCGTCACCTTTCATGAGACGGTCATGGAAGCCTCGGGCAATCCCTTTTTTCTCGAAACGCTCAAGCGCCTGAACAGGATAAGGCGTCTTCTAGCCTATCGCTTGATGATGGACCGAAAGCGTTATTACACACAGGCCGAAGAACATTTGCAAATCCTTGATTGGCTGGAACGGCAAAACCAGAGCGCCGCCGCCGATGTCATGAGAAAACACCTCCTGCATGTCGCAACTAATCTGCGCGACATTGCAAACCGTCTCACGCAACCATCTTTATAAGATGTATTGCTCGTTGGGCTATGGACAGGGCCTTAATTGCATAATACGTTAATTTTATGCAGTTTATTTTCAAGGAAATGCATCCATGGCCAACGCCCGCAACTCTGTTTCATTTCTTGTGCTCAAGGGCGACGGCATTGGACCGGAAATCTGCGACGCCACCATATTGGTCCTAAACAGCCTCGCAGAAAGGCTGGGTTTCCAGATCAATTTTGAAAGCCCCCCCATCGGCTTTGAAGCCCTGAAACAGCACGGCACGACTTTCCCCGATCATATCGTTGAGAAAGCGCGAAATGCGGATGGCGTGATTCTCGGTCCCGTCTCCCATAATGAATATCCTCCGCTTGCATCAGGTGGCTTGAACCCGTCGGGCGAGTTGCGCAAGCGGCTCGACCTTTATGCCAATCTGCGTCCTGCCCTCACCTATGAAAATCTTGCCGCGCCCGCGAGAAAACCATTCGACCTCTTGATCGTGCGTGAGAACACGGAAGGTTTTTATGCGGACCGGTCCATGTTTTCAGGTCCCGGTGAAATGATGCCGACCCCGGACCTTGCCATCGCTTTCAGGAAAATATCCCGCCAATCCTGCATGCGCATCGCGGAAACCGCCTTTACGCAGGCAAAATTACGCCGCCAGAAAGTAACCGCGGTGCACAAGGCCAATGTCCTGCGCGTATCAGATGGGCTTTTTCTGGAATGCACACGCCTCGTCGCGTCTCGCCATCCCGAAATCGAATATGAAGAGCAGCTTGTCGATGCCATGGCGGCGCTGTTGATCCGTGATGCAAGCGCCTTCGATGTCATCGTCACCACCAATATGTATGGCGACATTCTTTCCGATGAAGCATCGGAACTGTCGGGTGGACTGGGTCTTGCGGCATCGCTCAATCATGGCGAGGGGATCGCGGTTGCACAAGCGCAGCATGGTTCAGCGCCGTCTCTTGCGGGAACGGGGCGCGCCAATCCCACATCGCTCATTCTTTCCGCTGCGATGCTGCTGGAATGGCTTGGCGAGAACACCCAGGTTCCCGCCTATGCCAAAGGCGCGAAAATGATCATCGACGCTGTCAAATCAACTCTTTCCGTCCCTGAAACGCGCACGGCAGATCTTGGAGGCAGGCTTGGCACGCAAGAATTTGCCGATCACCTGTCGCAGGCAATCAAGCGCTCTCCGGCCTGATAAAGCTCTCCCGACAGCTCTTTGCCGTATAATTTCGGCAGAGAGCAATTTCCATCAGCCTTGCTGTACCAGATGCCCCGGACTAACCTCCACATAATGGCGGTGAGGCACCTTGTAATCCAATGTCCGGACCGGGCTTTTCAATTCATCGTTCGAGACGCCGCGACGCAGATTGCGCCGTTCCGGGTCAGCGATAGGCACTGCAGAGATAAGCTTTTTAGTGTAATCGTGCTGCGGATTTTCAAAGATCGCCGCGCGCGGTCCGATCTCCACGATCTCGCCCAGATACATCACCGCCACGCGATGGCTGACGCGTTCCACCACCGCCATGTCATGGGAAATGAACAGGAATGCGATGCCCAGCCGATCCTGCAGATCGAGTAACAGATTGACCACCTGGGCTTTCACCGACACGTCCAGCGCCGAGACGCTCTCGTCGGCGATGATCAGCTTGGGCTCGAGAGCTAGGACCCGGGCGATGCAGATGCGCTGACGTTGGCCACCTGAGAATTCGTGTGGATACCGT
>JAATGD010000024.1 GCA_015654965.1 Hyphomicrobiales bacterium | reverse complement strand
TTCCGGCGCGAAAAATGCCGCCCTGCCTTTGATGATCGCCTCGCTTCTGAGCGACGATACGCTGACGCTTGAAAATGTGCCGCATCTGGCTGACGTCGAGCAACTGATCCGCATTTTGAGCAATCATGGCGTTGATTATTCGGTCAATGGCCGCCGCGAGCATCAGAATGGCGCTTATTCGCGCACGATCCATTTTACCGCCCGCACCATTGTCGATACCACGGCCCCTTATGAGCTGGTGTCGAAAATGCGCGCAAGCTTCTGGGTGATCGGCCCGCTTCTCGCGCGCATGGGGGAGGCCAATGTGTCGCTTCCGGGTGGCTGTGCCATCGGCACGCGTCCGGTCGACCTGCTGCTTGAATGCTTGCAGGCGCTCGGTGCCACAATCGATATCGAAAACGGCTATGCCAAGGCGCGCGCGCCCAAGGGCGGGCTTGTTGGCGCGCATTATACCTTCCCGAAAGTGTCTGTCGGTGCGACCCATGTCATGCTGATGGCGGCAGCATTGGCCCGTGGTGAAACGGTGATTGAAAACGCGGCGCGTGAGCCGGAAGTGGTCAATCTCGCCGATTGCCTCAATGCCATGGGCGCAAAAATCAGCGGTGCGGGCACCGGCACTATCCATGTCGAGGGCGTCACCAGCCTTTCGGGCGCGCGTGTGCGCGTCATTCCTGACCGTATCGAAACCGGCACCTATGCCATGGCGGTCGCCATGACCGGCGGTGACGTGCTTCTGGAAGGCGCGGAAGGGCATTTGCTGTCCTCCGCACTTGATACTTTGCGTCAGGCAGGCGCTGAAATCACCGAAACCAACAGCGGCATTCGCGTGGTGCGCAATGGCCATGGTATCGAGCCGGTCGATGTGACGACGGACCCGTTCCCCGGTTTCCCGACCGATCTTCAGGCGCAGTTCATGGGCCTGATGACCATGGCCAAGGGAACATCGCACATCACCGAGACGATTTTTGAAAACCGCTTCATGCATGTGCAGGAACTGGCGCGGCTGGGCGCGAAAATCTCGCTTTCCGGCCAGACGGCAACGGTTGAGGGTGTGGAAAAACTCAAAGGCGCACAGGTGATGGCAACCGATTTGCGCGCTTCCGTCTCGCTGGTCATCGCAGGTCTTGCGGCGGAAGGCGAAACTATCGTCAACCGCGTCTATCACCTTGATCGCGGCTTTGAGCGGTTGGAAGAAAAGCTTTCGCGTTGCGGCGCCAATGTCGAGCGCATCAGCGGTTGATAGCGCAAAAGCCGGAACGGGTGACATGTTCCGGCTCATTCTGCATGGTCTGATGCCAATAGTCTTGAAAAGACTATTCATTTTTTCGCGCAGGCATGCAAGTTTGTTGTCAGGCAATGGGTGTTCAGGCTTTCGATGCAATCGGACCTGATCGAAAATGACAGAAATCGGTGCGAACCATGGATATGTTGAAGCTTGTGGCGTTGGATGAAGAGGATTTGCAGGTCCTGTCCGCCCATCTTCAGGATGCGGTCCTCAAAGTCTCCGATCTACAATATCTTGCGCCGGAAAAGCGCTTTGTGCTCATCCTCAATCGCTTTGTCTGGGAAAAGTCCAAGCCGAAACTGTTCCGCAAGCCGCAATATCAGCGCCGCAGGGCAATGTTGCATTTCAATCGTGTCAGCGCGGTGCAGGCAAACGGCATCGACCAGCAGAAATCTGACGAGGTTCTCTCGCTGCTTTCCATTCGCTTTGTGCCGGGTGAGGCGCCCGCAGGCACAATCGAGCTGATTTTCTCCGCCAATGCCACTCTTCGCCTTTCGTCCGAATGTATCGAAGCGCAACTGACCGATCTGGGTGCTGCATGGGAAACGCAATCTCTCCCGCGTCACGGCGTCTGATTGTGCTCACGCGCAGCGCCCCATCTCTGTTATCATAGGGGACAAGGGCCTCATCAGGATGATTGCTTAATTGGGACTGTTGCCCAATTAAGATTATTGAAGGAATAAAGCGTGGTTACGACGCTCAGGCAAACCGACCCGGATTTTGAACAGAATTTTGTCACTTTACTTACCGGCAAGCGTGAGGTTTCGGAAGATGTCGACCGTGCGGCGCGTGAAATCGTCGAGCGTGTGCGTCGCGAAGGTGATGCGGCGCTGATCGATTATTCGCGCCGTTTCGACCGTATCGATCTGGAAAAGACCGGCATTGCCATTACCGAGGCGGAGATTGATGCGGCTTTTGAGAATGCGCCTGCATCGACCATTGAAGCCTTGAAACTGGCGCATGACCGCATCGAAAAACACCATGCGCGGCAAGTGCCGAAAGATGATCGTTATACCGATACGCTTGGCGTGGAACTTGGCTCGCGCTGGACGGCAATCGAGGCGGTCGGGCTTTATGTTCCCGGCGGCACGGCAAGCTATCCCAGCTCGGTCTTGATGAATGCGGTGCCGGCCAAGGTTGCGGGCGTCGAGCGGATTGTCATGGTGGTGCCTTCGCCCGACGGCATTCTCAATCCGCTGGTGCTGGTGGCGGCCCGCCTTGCCGGTGTGTCGGAAATCTATCGCGTTGGCGGAGCGCAGGCGGTGGCAGCGCTGGCCTATGGCACGCAGACTATTGCGCCGGTCGCAAAGATCGTCGGTCCGGGCAATGCCTATGTCGCGGCCGCCAAACGCATCGTGTTCGGCACGGTCGGCATCGACATGATCGCCGGTCCCTCCGAAGTACTGGTGATGGCGGATAAGGACAACAATCCCGACTGGATTGCTGCCGATATTCTGGCGCAGGCCGAGCATGACACGGCGGCGCAATCCATCATGATGACCGATGACGCGACCTTCGCGCAGTCAGTCGTGGATGCGGTCGAGCGGCAATTGAAAACCCTGCCGCGTGTTGATACGGCGGCTGCAAGCTGGCGCGATTTCGGTGCCGTTATTCTGGTCGAGGATTTTGAAGCAGCCGTGCCGCTTGCCAACCGTATTGCCGCCGAGCATCTGGAAATCGCAACCGCCGACCCCGAAGCACTGCTGCCGAAAATCCGCAATGCCGGTTCGGTGTTTATCGGTGCCTATACGCCCGAAGTGATCGGCGATTATGTGGGTGGCTGCAATCACGTCCTGCCGACGGCGCGTTCGGCGCGTTTCTCATCCGGACTGTCGGTGCTCGATTATATGAAGCGGACCTCGCTTTTGAAGCTTGGCCCTGATCAGTTGCGTGCGTTAGGGCCTGCGGCCATCGATATTGCGCGGGCCGAAGGGCTTGACGCGCATGCGCAATCGGTGGCCATCCGGCTCAATTTATGAGGCATCATGACCGCTGGCGTTCCCAATGCCCGACTTGTCGATGTGGAGCTTGATGAATCCATCGGGCGCTCGACACCTGACGTCGAGCATGAACGCGCGGTCGCCATTTTCGACCTGATCGAGGAAAACGCCTTTCACCCCATTGGCGATGTGGCAGGCGGTCCATACAAGCTCAGGCTTTCCCTGCTGGAATCGCGGCTTATTTTCGTGATCACGCGCGAGAATGGCGATCAGGTCGCAACGCATATTCTCTCGCTGACCCCGCTCAGACGCATCGTGCGCGATTATTTCCTGATCTGCGAAAGCTATTACGAGGCCATCCGCTCGGCATCTCCCAGCAAGATCGAAGCCATCGATATGGGGCGGCGGGGCTTGCATAATGAAGGATCGCAAACCCTGCAAACGCGGTTGAAAGGCAAGATCGAGGTCGATTTCAATACGGCAAGGCGGCTTTTCACGCTCGTCTGTGTGCTGCATTGGCGCGGGTGAGGGGGATGATGGTCGAAACATCCACCGCTGCGGGAAGTGCGGACAACGTGGTTTCTGGCAAAACATGGCTGCCGTCATCGCTGCTGTTCGTCTGCGGCAATAATGCGATCCGCTCGCCGATTGCCGAACTGCTTGCAAGAAAGCTGTTGCCACCCAATATCTATGTGGCGTCCGCAGGCGTCATGCGCGGTGAACGCGATCCCTTTGTCGATGCGGTGCTGACAGAAGAGGGCCTGTCGCTCGATAACCGCCAGCCCAGAGGCCTCGAAGAACTGGCTGACGGCTATTTCGACCTGATCGTCACCCTGACCCCGCTTGCCCATCACACGGTGCTGGAGCGGATGCGCGGCTTCTCCGTCGATGTCGAATATTGGCCGACCCCCGACCCGACCCTTGTGACCGGCAGTCGCGATCAGATCATGGGTGCCTATCGCGATGTGCGCGAGCGATTACGCCAGCAGATCATCACGCGTTTCAGCCCTGCATAAGATGGCGGAATTCCGGTGTTCACAAACGCCGTCTAATCATATAGGTTCCGCGCAAATTCAGACTCTGGTGTCCGTTTGGGGACGCCATGATCAAACCCTGCGCCTTTTCGGGCGCTTATCAAGAAAGCTACAGGTATCGAATGGCGAAAGAAGAAGTCCTTGAGTTTCCCGGCGTTGTGACCGAACTGCTGCCCAATGCAATGTTCCGCGTGAAGCTTGAAAACGAACATGAAATTATTGCTCATACGGCTGGCCGCATGCGCAAGAACCGCATTCGCGTGTTGTCGGGTGACAAGGTTCTGGTCGAAATGACCCCTTACGATCTGACCAAGGGTCGCATCACCTACCGCTTCAAGTAATCTGACCTCTGCAATGCAAGTATCCGTGTCGACGACCCCCTCGCAAAAAAAGCTGGTTCTGGCTTCCGGCTCTCCGCGGAGGATCGAATTGCTGGGGCAGGCGGGCATTACGCCGGACCATATCCAGCCTGCGGATATCGACGAGACGCCACAGCCGGGCGAGCTTCCACGCGTTCTGGCACGCCGTCTGGCACGTGAAAAAGCCTTTAAAGCGCAGGATTTGCTGCAAGGTGACACGCGTTTTGCAACGCCGCTCATTCTTGCCGCCGATACGGTGGTGGCGGTTGGGCGACGTATCTTGCCCAAGGCGGAGACGCTTGAGGAAGCCCGCTCATGCCTGCTTCTCCTTTCGGGACGCACGCACAAGGTGTTCACTTCTGTCTGCCTCGCGCTTCCCAATGGCAATCTGCGCCAGATTCTGGTGGAAACGCGGCTCTGTTTCGATCAGCTTTCGCGTGAACAGATCGACGCTTATCTCGCGTCCGGCGAATGGCGCGGCAAGGCGGGTGGTTATGCCATTCAGGGCTTTGCGGGCAGTTTTATCGTGCGACTTGTGGGTTCTTACAGCAATGTGGTTGGCCTGCCTTTGCAGGAAACGGTCACAATCCTGAACGATGCCGGCTATCCGGTTTACTCCAACTGGAACAACGGAAAGGTTTGAGCGCCGATATGAACGCCAAGAAGGACATATCCGCAGCAAGTGGTGCCAAGGTGACGCCGCTGCGTCCAACGCGGCCTTGCCCGGAATGCGGTAAGCCCTCGAGGCGTGATGCCTATCCCTTCTGTTCGCCGCGCTGCAAAAGCATTGATCTCAATCGCTGGCTTTCTGGCAGTTACGTTATTCCCGGAAAACCAATTGATGAGGAAGAAGAGAGCGATAACTGAGCCTTTTTGGGCGCTGTTTCCCTATTGAAATCAGATCATTAGGGAAGATTTTAGAAAAGCTTGCAAAAAATGCGAGAGGGTGCTGGACAGGGCGAAATTTAATGCTATAACCCACCCACTTCCAGCGGCAATCAAAACCGCCACGCGGCAGACCGAGTGTCTGTCACAGGATGCCCGGATAGCTCAGTTGGTAGAGCAGCGGATTGAAAATCCGCGTGTCGGTGGTTCGAATCCGCCTCCGGGCACCACTCTAAGTTCTTAATAAAATTATCGTTTCTGGCTTGGTTCATTTCTCAATCCAATCAAGTTTGACGCTTTTTTCAGGCAGGTTTGACAGTTTTTGTTCTTCGCCTGTTCATTTCCGCGTCTAAATCCGTCACGGTTGCCGACATTAATTTGCCATATCTGCACGGCGTGAATAGTGCTTCGCCATGGCTTCAGTTTTGTGGCCGAGCATGGCCGCGATCATCTCGTGATCCTTGCCTATTTCATGGAGAATCGTTGCCACGATATGTGTGGCGCGGCGGCAGCTTCTGGACAGACTGGCGTTAGCTTCTGGACAAAAAGATAAAACCGCTAACGCCGAACCGATCATCCTCAATTGCTGATTATCACTTCGCGCACTGTCTTCCCGTTGCCGCCAGCCGCCGTATAGGTAAGCGCCACGTCCTCAATGTCGAAGGCGGAGAAGATCGAGCGAATCTCTGGCACATCATTGATCGACAGGATGAACCGGCCTTTAATGCGCGCCAGCCGTTCGGCCATCACTTCATATTGGTCGCGGCTGAACAGTTCCTTGCCGTAATAGTCCTCTGTCCCCCAATATGGCGGGTCGATGTAGAACAAGGTTTCTGGCCG
>JAATGD010000083.1 GCA_015654965.1 Hyphomicrobiales bacterium | reverse complement strand
TGGACGGATAGCAGGCCCGGTCCGACCGCCCCGGTTCGACCGCTTGGCGTGGGTGATAACGATGTGATAAAAGTTGACATTTATTGTCAACTAATATGAAGTCAACCCGCGCGAATGTGTGGGTGCTGGTTTTGGAAATCATCGAGACTGCCGGATTAAAAGTTCTGATGGACAGCATGGCTGTCAGGCGCGGCGATGTATGGCGCTCGGTCATGCAGCCGGGTATCTGGCTGGGTACTGTCATTGAAGGGCATGTCGAAGTCGATCAGCAGCAATTCGGAAATAGCGTCTGGCGCAAGGGGCATGCGACGGTTTTCAGCAGCGACAAGCCGATGGAGTCGGTGCATCGTTCGTTGACAGATGGCTCACTGAGCGCAATTTTCATTCAGATCGATCCTGATGGCGCGGAAAGCTGGTTCGGCTCCGAAACCGTTGCGGCGATTACTGCTGCGGCAGACAAGGTACAAAGCAATTCTACAGCCGTCGTCAGCGCGATTTCGTGGCAGATGTTGGGATGTCGGCTACGCGGGCAGGCGCGCAATCTTTACATGGCGGGCAAGGCGCTTGAACTCATAGCGCATCTTTTGCCAGCCGAGGATGCGCATACGGGCAGGGGGCGAGCAAGATGGACGGCGCGGGATATCGAGTGCTTCCATGCGGCCCGCTCCATTCTGCTTTCCGATCTTGCTAACCCGCCACCGGTTGGGGATCTTGCGCGGATGGTCGGGACCAATGCCCGTAAACTTGGCGCGGGGTTTGTCGATCTTTTCGGAACGCCGGTCTACGCCTTCGTCAAGTCGAGACGCCTTGATGAAGCGCGTCATCTTCTGGAAGCGGGTGAAACCTCGATTTCCGGTGTTGCGCAGGGCATGGGTTACCATCCGGCGCATTTTGCAACCGAATTCCGCAAGCGTTTCGGTATTTCACCTACTGAAGTCGTCGGAAAGCGCCATACTCTATAGGCGTTCCAGAAATCTTGCGCGAATCCCAAAGCCTTTGACGCGATCCCCAAAGCCGATGGGATTGTCCTTCACCTGAAGCTGTCGCAAACAAGGCCCATGAAACATGGGGCATATTGTCATGATTAAGAAGCGCACGCAATTTTTGCTGTCGAACGGCCTGATAGCGGGACTGGTCTTGGCTATTGGCATTGACGGTTCCGCGTCGCAGGATTTTTCTGCGCAGCAGCAAAAGGATGGTGCCATTATTCTCGAACAGATAGTGGTGACTGCCAGACGGCGCGAGGAGAAAGCGCAGGATACGCCGGTTTCAGTGACGGCGATCATGCAGGATGAACTGGTGCCCGGCAATGTCACGACGCTTGAGGACGCCGCATTCCGCATACCCAATGTGAATTATAACGGGCAGGGCGGGCCGCTGACCATTCGTGGTGTGGGGTCGCTGGGTATTGCTGGCGGTGTCGATCGCTCGCCTGCGGTCGGCCTTTTTCTTGATGATGTCTTCATTGCGCGCCCCCTGGGCTTTCCGGGGCTTCTCGATGACTTCGAGAGGGTGGAAGTCGTGCGCGGCTCCCAGTCGATTCTCTATGGCAAGAACACGATCGGTGGAGCGGTCAATCTGCTTTCCCGTCTGCCCGGTGACAAACCCGGCGCGGAAATTTCGGCGACCTATGGCAGCGATGGCGAAAAGCGTATCAAGGCCGCTTTTGAAACTCCCATCGAAGGCACGGGTCTGGCCATACGCGGTGCTGCGGCATGGGCTGGCAATAACGGTTATCTGACCAATATCTATAATGGCGATGATGTCGGCGATCTCGATTATTTTACGGGTCGCTTGAGCATTGCAGGCAATCTGAATGAAAGCACGAAATTGAAGATTGTCGCTGATTTCTCCCGCGACAATAGCGATGGCGGTCTGTGGTATGCGCCGCTCGATCTGGCCTATGATCGCAAGGCGGAACATGATTTCGACCCGGAAAACGATGTGAAATCCGGCGGCGTGTCCGTCCGCATCGATCATGATTTCGGCGGGGTCGAGCTGACCTCGATCACCGCCATGCGCGGGCATGATTTCTCGCAGTTTCTCGACGGCGAGTTCAC
>JAATGD010000224.1 GCA_015654965.1 Hyphomicrobiales bacterium | reverse complement strand
TTGCAGCGTCGCGCTGCTCGTGTGCGCCGTCAGGTCAAGAAGGTCGCAAACGGCCGTCCGCGCCTCAGCGTGCACCGTTCTTCCAAGAACATCTACGCCCAGGTCATTGACGACGTGCGCGGCATCACCGTTGCTGCCGCTTCCACGCTCGATGGCGACCTCAAGGGTTCGCTCAAGACCGGAGCCGATTCAGCAGCAGCCGCTGCGGTTGGCAAGCTGGTTGCCGAGCGCGCTGTAAAGGCCGGTATCAAGGACGTAGTGTTCGATCGTGGTGCATTCATCTACCACGGTCGCGTGAAGGCACTCGCAGAAGCTGCCCGCGAAAGCGGTCTTAGCTTCTAAAGCATGTCTCCCAAAAGTGGGAACCGGTTTTGGGCTAAAGACATGCTTGAAAAGAGTTCTTTTCCCAATACAGATCGTGTTGGGGATGGACTGCTACATAGAAACAGCCTAAAGCGTGTTGCGTTGTTATGATAACTGCAACACGCTTTATTTGGCATTTTGTGCTTCCGGAAAAGAAAAAGGAAACAGGATATGGCACAGAGAGAACGTAATCGCGAAGATCGCGGTCGTGAAGAACGCGACAGCGAATTCGTCGACAAGCTCGTTCACATCAACCGCGTTGCCAAGGTCGTCAAGGGCGGCCGTCGCTTCGGTTTTGCTGCCCTCGTCGTCGTCGGCGACCAGAAGGGTCGCGTTGGCTTCGGTCATGGCAAGGCACGTGAAGTACCGGAAGCGATCCGCAAGGCGACTGAATCGGCCAAGCGCGACATGATTTTCGTTCCGCTGCGTTCGGGTCGTACGCTGCATCACGACGTCGAAGGCCGTCACGGTGCTGGCAAGGTTCTGCTGCGTGCAGCTCCTGCCGGTAAGGGTATCATTGCTGGTGGCCCTATGCGTGCGGTTTTTGAAACGCTTGGTGTGCAGGACGTTGTTGCCAAGTCGCTTGGCTCCTCGAACCCTTACAACATGGTTCGTGCAACCTTTGACGCTCTGAAGCATCAGATGCATCCGAAGGACATCGCAGCACAGCGCGGCATCAAGTACTCGACCCTCCAGGCGCGTCGCCAGGATGTGGTTGGTTCGGAAGAATAGCCGATAGTTTGTGTTAGTCCGGTCGAGCGATCACAGGATCGGAAACCGGATACGCCATAGACAAGGATTTGAGTGATGGCTGAGAAGAAGGGCAAGACGGTTACGGTCGAGCAGATCGGAAGCCCAATCCGTCGTCCAGCCGAGCAGCGTGCAACGCTGGTTGGTCTGGGACTTAACAAAATGCATCGTCGTCGTACTCTGGAAGATACGCCTTCCGTACGCGGCATGATCGCCAAGGTTCAGCATCTCGTCCGTATCGTGGACGAGGCCTGATAACGCGGGGAGACAGAGATATGAAACTCAACGATCTGCGTGACAAGCCGGGTGCAGTCAAGGCGCGCAAGCGCGTTGCTCGCGGCATTGGTTCGGGTACTGGCAAGACTGCCGGTCGCGGCGTCAAGGGACAAAAATCCCGTTCGGGTGTAGCGATCAACGGTTTTGAAGGCGGTCAGATGCCAATCTACCGTCGTCTGCCGAAGCGCGGCTTCACGAACATCTTTGCAAAGAGCTTCAACGTTGTGTCGCTTGGCCGTATTCAGACGGCAATCGATGCAGGCAAGCTCGACGCCAAGGCTGTCGTGAACCTTGAGACGCTGAAGGCTGCTGGCGTGATTCGTCGCGCAAAAGACGGCGTTCGCATTCTTTCGGATGGTGAATTGAAGGCCAAGGTAACTTTCGAGGTTGCCGGTGCTTCCAAGTCCGCCGTCGAGAAGATCGAAAAGGCTGGCGGCAGCATCAAGCTTCCCGAAGCCAAAGCTGAATAAGCTTTTGATCTGAAAATCTGAGCGGCGGCCCGGTGCAGCCTTATGGAGATGCCGAAAGGTTTTCCATAAAGCTGCGATAAAAACGGGGCCGCCGCTTGCACCTTTATGCCAATGCGCATATCTGGGTAAGGTCTTCTTATCTGGGGCAGGCTTTCATGGCTGTGTCTGACGGGGAGGGGACCGGAGACTTTTCACCGGAGAAATTTAATGGCATCGGCTGCTGAACAGCTAGTTTCCAATCTTAATTTTTCAGCCTTTTCGAAGGCGGAAGAACTCAAAAAGCGCATCTGGTTCACACTGGGCGCTTTGCTGGTGTACCGTTTCGGCACCTATATCCCGCTGCCCGGCATCAATCCTGAAGCACTTGCGCAGGCTTTCCAGTCGCATAGCCAGGGCGTGCTCGGACTTTTCAACATGTTCGCCGGTGGTGCGGTTGGCCGTATGGCCATTTTTGCGCTTGGCATCATGCCCTATATCTCCGCTTCCATCATCGTGCAGCTCATGACGTCGGTCGTCCCGGCCCTTGAAGCGCTGAAGAAGGAAGGCGAGGCGGGCCGCAAGATCATCAATCAATATACCCGCTACGGAACGGTGCTTCTGGCGCTCGTTCAGGCCTATGCCATCTCGGTGGGCTTGCAGTCGGGCACCGGCATTGTCGTGTCGCCCGGACCGTTCTTCATCGTTTCATCCGTCATCACGCTCGTTGGCGGCACCATGTTCCTGATGTGGCTGGGCGAACAGATCACCGCGCGCGGTATCGGCAACGGTATTTCGCTGATCATTTTCGCCGGTATCGTCGCAAATCTGCCGCATGCCATTTCCGGCACGCTGGAACTCGGACGTACGGGCGCTCTCTCTACCGGGCTGATCCTCGGTGTGATCGTTCTGGCGATTATCCTGATCGCCGTTATCGTCTTTGTCGAGCGCGCGCAGCGCCGCCTGCTGATCCAGTATCCCAAGCGTCAGGTCGGCAACCGCATGTTCCAGGGCGACACGTCGCACCTGCCGCTCAAACTCAATACGGCGGGCGTTATTCCGCCGATCTTCGCATCGTCGCTGCTTCTTCTGCCAGCTACCGTCGCAGGCTTTGCCAATACGACGGAAATGCCAGCCTGGGCGACAACCGTCCTCAATGCGCTCGGCCACGGCCAGCCGCTTTACATGCTGTTCTATGCTGCATTGATGGCGTTCTTCTGCTTCTTCTATACGGCCATCGTGTTCAATCCCAAGGATACGGCTGACCAGCTCAAGAAGCATTCCGGCTTCATTCCGGGCATTCGCCCGGGCGAGCGGACGGCGGAATATATAGACTATGTGCTGACACGCATCACGGTTGTCGGCGCCATCTATATTGTGCTTGTCTGTCTGTTGCCGGAATTCCTGATTTCCGCGACCGGTGTGCCATTCTATCTTGGCGGCACGTCCTTGCTGATCGTTGTGAGCGTGACGCTTGATACGGTCGCGCAAATTCAGGGGCATCTTGTCGCCCATCAATATGAAGGGTTGATCAGGAAGTCCAAACTCAGAGGTGGGAAACGTAGTAAATGAGACTGATACTTCTTGGGCCGCCCGGAGCAGGTAAGGGGACGCAGGCTGGACTTCTTACCAAGAAGCATGGAATACCGCAGCTCTCCACAGGGGACATGCTGCGCTCCGCCGTCGCGCAGCAAAGCGAAATTGGCAAGCGCGCCAAGGCCGTGATGGATGCGGGACAGCTTGTCTCCGACGAGATCGTCAACCAGATCGTTTCGGAACGCATTGATGCGCCGGACTGCGCCAACGGATTTATCCTCGATGGCTATCCGCGCACCGTTGTGCAGGCTGAAGCGCTCGGTGAAATGCTGGACGCCAAAGGCAAGAAACTCGATGCGGTCATCGAGCTGAAGGTCGATGAAAATGCGCTCGTCAAGCGCATGGAAAGCCGTGTCGCGGAAACGCTCGCCAAGGGTGGGCAGGTTCGCTCCGACGACAATCCGGAATCTTTCCGCAAGCGTCTGGTCGAATATCGCGAGAAAACCGCGCCGCTCTCCAGCTATTATGCAGGGACGGGCGAGTTGCGCGTCATCAACGGCATGTCGCCGGTTGAAGAAGTAACGGCCGAAATCGAGAGAATTCTCGTTCCGGCATAAGGTTTGAAAGCCTTCGGGTTAAGGCGGGTAGGGAAGAGCCGGAGGCGATTTTCTGCCCGTTCATTGTTTCAACAAGTCGGTTTGTTCATCCGCAAGGCTGCTTTGGCTGCTTTACGGATGTTTAAGAGTTGACTTTTTGTGATGATTCCGTCAAAGACTGCGCCACTTCATTTGGTTTTGAATGGCGGGTAGCGGCGGAAATCGTAAGAGGCCGGTACCGGTCATTTTATGCTGCCTGAAGGTTTTGCCTTTAGGCGGAAGTAATTAACATTAAGGAGAACAGACGTGGCACGTATCGCTGGCGTCAATATCCCGACGAACAAGCGTGTTGTTATCGCGCTTCAGTACATCCACGGGATTGGACCGAAATTTGCTCGTGAGATCGTGACGAAAGTTGGCATTGCTGACGACCGTCGCGTTAATCAGCTCACCGACGCTGAAGTGCTTCAGATTCGTGAAGCCATCGACGCTGACTATCAGGTTGAAGGTGACCTGCGTCGTGAAGTATCGATGAACATCAAGCGTTTGATGGATCTGGGCTGCTATCGCGGTCTGCGTCATCGTCGTTCGCTGCCGGTTCGCGGTCAGCGCACGCACACCAACGCACGTACTCGTAAGGGTCCGGCGAAGGCAATCGCTGGCAAGAAGAAGTAATTACAGCGGAACGTTTCGTTTCGCTGTGTTTTCATTCTAAAACCTTTCCGGTTCGCCGGATCGGGTTTGTTACTGGTCCTTTCGCAGGGCCGGTGGAGCCGCTGGAATTACGGCGGTGTAGAGATCGATTGAAAGGACTATCATGGCCAAGGAAGCCACGCGCGTTCGCCGTCGCGAGCGTAAAAACATCTCGTCGGGTGTTGCCCACGTCAATTCGACGTTCAACAACACCATGATCACCATCACGGATGCACAGGGCAATGCAATTGCCTGGTCGTCTGCCGGTGCACAAGGGTTCAAGGGTTCGCGCAAGTCGACCCCGTTTGCCGCTCAGATCGCTGCCGAAGATTGCGCCAAGAAGGCGCAGGAACATGGCATGCGCTCCCTCGAAGTCGAGGTTTGCGGCCCGGGTTCCGGTCGTGAATCCGCTCTGCGCGCGCTTCAGGCCGCCGGTTTCGTGATCACGTCGATCCGCGATGTTACGCCGATCCCGCACAACGGTTGCCGTCCGCGCAAGAAGCGCCGGGTCTAATCTGCTTTCACACGCCGTACGAGCCGCGGGCAATCCGGGGCTCCTCTGCGGTTTCTTCACTTGATCGCCACGATTGGATGGTGGCGAGAGTTGATAGAAGGATAATTTTATGATCCAGAAAAACTGGCAGGAACTGATCAAGCCGAACAAGGTGGAATTCATCACCAAGGGTTCGCGCACGCATGCAACCGT
>JAATGD010000293.1 GCA_015654965.1 Hyphomicrobiales bacterium | reverse complement strand
TCAGGCAGAACAGCGAAACAGCGAAATAGGACAAGGTCCAACGGGAAAGAGCGGCACCGAACATGGCAGGCCTGTTAAAAAAACGTTTGCGAGAGGGCGATCAATGATTGCCGCAGGTGCATTCATGCGTTTGGGAACGACCGATTTCCACCCGCCAGATGGGGCCGTTTTCCTTGTATTCCCACGAGAATATACCGGGATTGCGGCTTTCAAGCTGATAGCGGAGCGGCACGGGATCGTGGTCATTGACGATCTGCAATGTTTCACCCGGTTCCAGCGCATCGATCATCGCAAAAATCGTCGCATGCCGCGTGACAGGCGCAATGGTGCGGACATCAAGAATGGTCGGGGTGGAAACGGGTTGACGTGTCATCGGGTTCATCCATGGCCGTTGGCTTTCGACAGATGACGATGACAGCCCGCATCATCATGGTCCCAGTCTAGCGGGGATGATGCGGGCATGATTTGTTTCATCTCAAACAACAGAAAAAAACGCGCCTATCCGGCCAGCATCCGGTAAATCGCAGGCAAAGCAGAAGGCAGGCGGACAAGCTTTTCAACCAGCGCATAGCCGCCATGGCCGAACAAAGCGGGCAGATAGGCATTGGCCTCCCGATCGACGGTGACGGCAAAAACATTGACGCCTTTCGCGCGCGCCTCGCTGACCGCGCGGCGCGTATCTTCCAGAGCAAAGCGCCCCTCATAATGATCGACGTCATTGGGCTTGCCGTCGGTTAAAATGAGCAACAGCTTCTTGCGGTTATGCTGTTGCTTGAGTTTCGCGGTCGCATGCCGCATCGCCGCCCCCATGCGGGTGTAGAACCCCGGTTTCAGCGCCGCAATGCGATGTTCGACGGTCGCGCTGAACACTTCATCGAAATCCTTGACCGTTTCGAGGCGCACCCATGCGCGGCGGCGCGATGTGAAGGTGAGGATCGAACAGCGGTCGCCACAGGCGGCAATGCCGTTGGCCAGCACCAGAAGCGCTTCCTTTTCCACATCCAGCACCCGCCGATTATCCACCCATGCGTCGGTCGAGAGCGACACATCGACCAGAATGGTGACCGCGAGATCATTGGCCTGCGGGCGGCTCATCAGGTGCACGCGTTCGCTGCCCTGCCCGCCTGCGGCAAAATCGCAACGCGAACGCACGACTGCATCGAGATCGAGATCATTGCCATCGAGCTGCGCGCGCATCATCTCACGTCCGGGGCGTAAAATTTCAAACTGCCGCCGGACACGGCGGATCAGGCTTTTGGCTTCGTCATCGAGTGGAAGCGGCTGTTCGTGCGCTTGCGCGGGAGTTGCCAGCACGCAGCAATGATCATGCAGATAGGCTGCCTTGCGATAGTCCCATTCGGGATAGGTGAGCCTGGCGGCAAGCCCGCTCTCGTCCACGGCTTCGGGCGGCAGATCGAGATCGAACCGAAACCGCGCGGCAGGTTTTCCCTTGCGTTCGCCAAGCGTCAGATCGTCGAGTTCGTCGGCGGATTTCGCATTCTGCTCATCGCTGTCATCCGAAGGCCGGTCGACGCTGACCATCTCGGCCATGGCAAGAATTTTCTCGAAACGGTTGAGAATGAACGGGCTGCGGTCGGTCAGGCGCGGGTCCTGCTTTTCGCGCTGCGCGATCTGGCGACCCGCTTCCACGCTTTGCGCCCGGCTGTTGCTGGCGGGTTCATCCGCGCTGTCGCGTGATGCCGTCTCTTGGCGATGGATAAATTGCGGCCATAAGGGAACCGGCAACATGGGCAGATAATTTGCCGGTGCGCGATGCGGAAATATGGCGGCAATGGTTTTGTCCGAAAACCCTGCGCCGCAATCGAGAAGCGACAGGATACGCTGCTCGACAAGCCGTTCGAGAGGATTGAGCGGACGCCGGGGCCGCGCTGCGAGCGTGGCTTCGCAAAGCCGCGCATAACGCTTTTGCAGACCCGGAAACAACCGGCACGTCTTGCCAGCCGTCTCGAAAGCCGTCTCAAGCGACACCAGATCGCGCCGCAACGGATCGTCCGGCAAGTCTCCCGCATCCCGTGGCATGGTAGCCATAAAACCGGTGAGCCAGACATAGAGATCGTAATTCAATGCGCGTTCGGCAAAGAGCGCGATCTCAGAAGGCAGCATGAGGGTCGATTCATCGCGCAGCGGCTGCGCGAGTTTTTCCTCCCCCAGAGCCATGCGCTGGCGCAGGCCCAGCCGATGGCCTGATGTGCGCGAGCGGGCCGGTGCGATCTGCACCGCGATATCGCCACCAAAACCGCGAAAGCAGATGGCCAGACGCGGGCCTATATCGACAAGTCTGACCGCCGCATCGGGATATTGCGGCCATGAACCGGTCCTGCCGATCAGCCGATGCCATGCCCGCCCGACCGTTCCCTCAAGCTCCAGAAAATCCAGCATGAGCGCACCGCCTATTTCAGCATCGCATCGGCAATTTCGATAAGCGCCGCTTTCACATCTCCCTCGTCGCTCAAGGGTTCGATCATCGCGGCGCGCACGGCCTCGCCTTGCGACATGCCGGCATCGATCAATGCGGCGCAATAGACCAGAAGACGGGTGGAAACGCCTTCCTCGATATCATGACCCTTGAGAGCACGCAGCCGATGGGCGAGCGCCACCAGAGGCGCAACCTGATGCGCGGCAAGGCCGCTCTCGGCAGCCACCACCGCGATTTCCTGCTCTTTGGGCAAAAAGTCGAATTGGATGGCGACAAAACGCTGGCGCGTGCTCGGTTTGAGGGATTTCAGCAGGTTCTGGTAGCCGGGATTGTAAGAAACCACCAGCATGAAATGATCAGGCGCTTGCAGCAATTCGCCGGTGCGTTCGAGCGGCAAGACGCGGCGATCATCGGTGAGCGGATGCAGGACCACCGCGACATCCTTGCGCGCTTCGACAATCTCGTCGAGATAGCAGATGCCCCCGTCACGCACCGCGCGGGTGAGCGGTCCGTCCACCCAGATCGTATCGCCGCCCTTGAGAAGATAGCGCCCGG
>JAATGD010000090.1 GCA_015654965.1 Hyphomicrobiales bacterium | reverse complement strand
CACCCGCTCGGGGAGGTCGCGGATCTGGCGGGACAACTGCTTGCTTCGAAAAGCAGAGCGCACATCGTTGTGAGCTGGTGACGAAAAGAATATCTCCGGACGACTATATGCTAGGCACGGACAGCCGGGCGCCTGCGCGTCATGACAGCTGCTCCTAGGCTGTCTGCTGCTTTACCGCAGACAGCAAAGGCATGCATATCGCGATCAGACCGATTTATCGGCGCCTGTTAAGCATTTGTTTTTATGCGATTCTTCGTCCAGACACTGTCAAGCTTCCGTGGCTTGCCGCAGTGTGCAGCGGATTATCCTTCGGCACTCATGGTACGAACCGGGCGCCATAGACCCCAAACGTGATACTTGATATTGCGATGGAAAATTCTGCTTATTACTTCAACATTGTCGCAAATTTTTATTATTTCCTCGGCAGGCAAGAATATGTCCGGCACCGTGATTTTTTGTATTGGCGCCCTCGTTTGTAATTATAAGCTTTTTTGTATTTCTTGTACGCATTAACGAGCGCATTCGACACCGGCACGAACGCTTGACTGGAGCAAAAAATCATCTGTTTCATAATGAAACAGTGTTGGCTTATTTTGAGACACAAACAGAATTGAAATCGTTATCTGTAGCAATCCTGAATTTTCAAGAAGAAATTTACTCGCAATAAAAGCAATGCGTCCGGATTGCATTAATCCTTTAGGGTATGCTTATTTTAGTATACCTACGGCGCGAACGGGAATTGAAAAAGCGCCTCGCTGAACCGGCCCGATGGAACTTGGGGTTCCAACCCCGGAACCCTACTTCGGAAGTGGTAGCCGAATTATCCGGGAGGATGGCACCGCCTACGCCCTTCGAGCAGATGGCCCATCTGACGCCGCCAAGTAACCATGTGCTCTGAAAGCGACAATAACGCTATGCAAGATGGTTATTTTCCGGTAAATAATACATGTCTCATACAGCAATACCTACATACTTCTACGAATAGCGCCCAGTCATGGCGTGTGGGGGAACAAACCTGAGACAGTGACTCGCAATAAATATGATAACAAGCGGGACATAACTTTTGCGTCTTTATAGTAGGGAGTAAACTAGACATGAACGCATCAGCAATATCGAATATCGGCGGAATTCAAGGCACCATAGTTCCGTCTCTGGCACTCGATCCCACCAGTGCCATCAACAGCAGAAACTTTACGGATCCCGGGCAGATCCGGGAGCGCTCTCTTCTGATTATCGATAATCGCGCTCTCGACCGGCAATGCCTCGCACGATGCCTTTCGTCTCTTAAGATGGACATGGATGTACTTGCATTCGCCACGGTAGACGAATGGAAGCGCAAACGACATGACTACCCTCCGATCGCAGCCATCCTGCTGAGTGTCGGCGGCAAGAAAATATCGGATCCTGCGGTCGGCGAAGAAATAAAGAAGCTTTCCTCCGAATTCGAAGTCCCCGTTATTGTTTTGGCGGATTCGGACGACCTGCCGCAGATCATGAAGGCCCTCGAATACGGTGCCAAAGGCTATATACCATCGTCCGTCAGCATCGATGTCTGCATCGAAGCGATCTCCCTTTCCCTGGCGGGTGGCATCTTCGTTCCGGCAAGCAGCGTCTTCGCCATGCGCCAGATGCTGGAAACCGGCACGCCTGTAGCACGGCCTCTCGCCAGCATGTTCACCGCCAGACAGACCGAAGTGGTGGAAGCCCTGCGCCGCGGGAAAGCCAACAAGATTATCGCATACGAACTCAATCTGCGGGAAAGCACCGTGAAGGTTCATATCCGCAATATCATGAAGAAGGTCAAGGCCACCAACCGCACCGAAGTGGCCTACAAGATCAACGACCTGTTCCCACCGGATTTCTCATCCGACAATGCCTCGGCAAGGCTTGCCCAAGTCGACAACTGACTGGTCGAAAACTGATCGACACTTCAAGGCCAGTTGTCGATCGGATTGTCAATCAGCCGCGACATGCGCAACGCACTGGTATTCCGGTGCGTTGCTTTTTGCGTGGAGAAGCCGGAACGGCCGTCGTTCGTCCCTTCCGTCGCTCACATTCCCGTACCCCTGAGAACGACCAGCGGCGTTCTCGACAAAATCCACAAATCGGTCCCGAACGACATCATTCTCGAGTACCGCGCATCGATCAAGGCCCGCTCCGCGAATGAGCAGGCATTGCGTTCGCTGACCTGCCACAGGCCGGTCAGGCCCGGACGAAGATTGAAATAAGCCGTGCCAGGATAACTCTGCCGCTGCTCCGGCAAGATCGGCCGGGGACCAACCAGGCTCATCTCGCCCAGGAATACATTCAGCAACTGCGGCAGCTCATCGAGCGAATACTTGCGCAAATGCTTACCGAGCCGCGTGACACGCGGGTCGTTCTTCAATTTCTGGGTCGCCGTCCATTCGGCGCGGGCCTCCGGATTGGCCGCCAGATGTTCTTCCAATCTCAACTCCGCATCCGGCACCATCGTGCGCAGCTTCCAGAGCTTGAAGACCTTTCCATTCTTCCCGATCCGGGGCTGGCAGTAAAACGCCTTCCTGCCATCCATGCGGATCAACGCCGCCAGAACGCCGACGGTCACAAGCGCAAGTGGCGCGGCCGCCAATGTGACTGCAACATCGAAAGAACGCTTGATGGTCAAATAGCCACCCCGCGGCGCCGCCCGGGAAACGGGTTGGAAGCTGGAACGAGAAGAATATCGCAAGCGATCCCTCAACATAGATCCTCCCTCGTATCATGTAGAATGTTCACAAACGCAGGAAGCCCGTGCGTCACGAAGCACAGCGATCGTTTATTTTCATATTTCTCTGTTTAATCGCTTATTAATTTTATATTAACCATGTTTGAATTTTGATCAATAAGTATTTAATAATCAATAGGATGTAGATATTCTTACGTCTGCTTATATATACGTTATTCCCATAGCGTTCGACGTCCACCGGCCTTCGCGACCGGCAGACAGGGCGGTTGGCGCAGCTGGAAAATTCAATCAGCCGTTTTCCCTGTTCCAACTTTCCACCAGCGGCGCAGACCGCCCATGACGGGCCAGATCGAGCATCAGCCGGGCGCGATAGAACCGCACACGGGTCAGACACATCATCGCCAAGGCGCGACTGCGAATACCCGCGACGCGGTTCGAAGCCATGATCTTGAGAGATTCCGGTAGCGGGGAAGCCGCCATGATCGCACAGCCGGCCAGCCATTTCAGCTTTGCCAGCCGTCTGACACCGACCTTGCCAAACTCGTGCGCGACGTGCCGGTCCCACCGGCGCGCCAGTTCCGCAAACGATTTGCACGACGGAGTCAGGACTTTTGCAGCGCCCAGAAAGGCAATGCGATATCCGAGAGCTGTCGCTCTTTGCCCCCATTCGGTGTCTTCCATGGTTGAAATTCCGCCAAAGGGCCCAACCGCGTGAAAGACCGATGTCCTCACCGCCATGTTGCCGGTCGCGGCAAATCCGTATCGTTCGACATACAGGCGGGCGCGATAACTGTAGATGCTCTCATAGGCTTCGATTGCGCTTGGCGCCTGCGGATCGTCCATCAGAATTCCAATGTCGCCGCCCAGCAGATCGATCTCGGGATGGTCCCGCATCATTTTGACGATTGCCCCGGCCCAGCCTGGCTGGGCAATGCAATCCGCATCGATGAAGGCCACCACATCGGCCCGCGCCTCGGCGACGCCACGGTTTCGGGCGGGGCCGGGGCCTGGAACGGGCTCGCGCACGAGGCGCACGTCGTCCAGGCCCGAACACGCAGCTTCGGGCATGTTGGCGGAGCCGTTGTCCACGACGATGATTTCGAACCACATGTCCTTCGTGCGCTGCGCGTCGAGTGCAAGCAGGCAATGGCGCAGATTGTCCGGTTCGTTGAGGTGCGGGATGACCACACTCAGTTGCAATGGCATGTTCATCGGCACGTCCTGTTATGGGAGCAATCGTGCATGGTTCGCCTTCCGGCGATGGTATGGCCGGCCGGCTGCGACATGACCGGTGGACCACCGGTTTTCAACCGCATTGGCCGACAATCTTCGCTCTGTAGAATGAAGGCACGCGCCGAGGAAAGGAAGACGCTCCCACACTCAACTTTCGGAGCAATCCGCTACGCCGCCTCCGACAAATTGGGGAGTACGACCGTAACGATCCCTGTTTTTAGCCCAACCGATGGAGCGAGCGCAAGCAGGCCCGCGGATTGGTCTCGATCACGGCCTGCGCGCCGGCGCCCGGTCGTCGACCCGATGCAAGCGCCGCATAAGGCATAAGTGGAGAGGACGCATCCAAAGGGACTACCACAATCCCGCGAGGTTCCCGACGCAACGCCCATTGGCGAACTATCGTGTCGATCATAATCGCTTGAAGATGGGCTCTCGTAAAACAACGCCTTGCGCAAAACAACGCTTTGACTCGGAACCGGAAATTAGAGTGTCTATGCGATGAGCAACCTGGATATCGGATTTTATATTTCGATCTTGAAGCGTAGGCTGCCACTGATTCTGGCGGTTGCTTTGGCGACTTTACTTGCTGCAGTCGTCGCAACGCGCTTCATGCCCCCTTCTTACACTGCAAGCGCCAAGATGCTGGCAGAAGCGCCGCAAATACCGGCGGACCT
>JAATGD010000333.1 GCA_015654965.1 Hyphomicrobiales bacterium | reverse complement strand
TCGCTCTGTCCGGCAGCCACGTTTTCCGCGGCAGGCCCGCGAATGCCCGCCTGACGCAGGCGGGCGACAAAACCATTGCCCCAGCCGACACTATGGCCGATTTTACCGAAACTTGCCATGCGCTGCGCCTGATAAAGTGCGGCCTGCTCAAGCCTCGTATCGGTTGCCATCAGCGAAAGCCCATTGGCGCGGCGAATGGCATTGAAGATTGCTGTGGGGTCGCCCGCAGAACGAACGAGGCTGGCCGCATCGGCAAATTTCAACGGCAAAACCATGATGGCGAGTGTACCACCTGCCATAACCAGAAAATGGCGTCGGGAAAGCGTGCGGTCGTCTGTGTTCATGGGCGCAACAAATCGGTCTTCTAAAAATGGCTTTATTTGCGGTAGCTCAGGATACGGAGCAAAATAAAGGCGGGAATGACGATCGCCGCACCGAGGATGAGGTAATCGACAAAACCGGAAATCGCCGAAAAGCCCATATTCCACAGGCGCAGGAAGAAATCGCGGATACAATAGACAATATCATAGGGTGTCCAGTGGAAAGCGCTCATCACCACGCCCACAACCAGCGAGATCAGCACCAGCTTGATCAGCACACGGGCGGGCGTATCGCCAAGAAAACGGTTCACACCATCGGACATGCAAATCTCCTGCTTCTCGAATTCCATCATGTTTGCGCAAGACATAGGCTGTCGGCGGCGCATCCGCAAGTTTTACAAATTTCAGCGCGTCTTGCGATAGTCACGCGGTGGCTTTTGCTTCTGGCGCGAAAACGAGCGGTTCATGGAACGCGTATCGGTGAAACCGCTGGCGACCGCCACTTCCAAAAGTGACAGGCCGGTATCGGACAAGAGTTCCTTGGCCTTTTTCACCCGCAACTCCTCACGCACCTCGAAAGCCGTGCGGTCCATCGCCATGCGGAAGGCACGTTCCATCTGGCGCACGGAAATGCCAAGCCTGCGCGCCACATCGATCATCGGGACCGGGTCTTCCAGCGTTTCCTCGAAAATGCGGATCGCCTTTCTGATCAGTGGCGAGCGCACCCCGTTGAAACTCAAAGCCGGTTGTTCGGAACGCACCAGCTCATAGGGGATCATCAGGATCGATGCGCTCTTGCGCGCCAGCTCTTCGGAAATCTCGTTCTGGATGATCGACAGCGCCAATGACGCCGCCCCCAGCCCGCCCGCGCAGCTGTAATGCCGCCCGCTGCGATGAAAAAGGCTGGTCGTATCGGCGCTATAGCCATCGAACATGTCGAGAAAATCGTCGCGATGAAACCAGCTCACGCAGCAATTTCGGTCATCGAGCAGACCGCCCTCGGCAAGCAGAAACGCCGCCGTGCAAAGCCCGATCACCGTCTTGCCGCGCTTGTCGGCGCGTTTGATGAGATCGATCAGCGCCTGCTGGCGCGGGCGATATTGTGTCAGCACCCCACCGACGATGGCGACATAATCGCACTCGTCAAGCGCGCCGATAGGGGCGGTCGGCTCGATCACCATGCCGGAACTCGATGTCACAGGATCGCCTGACAAAGTGCAGATTTTCCACGCGCAACGGATCTGGCGGCTTTTGTCGCGGTCATCAGCCGCCAGCCGGAACGGGTCCAGAAACAGGCTCAGCGCCGTCAGCGTAAAACCCGGCAACGCGACAATGCCCACCGTCAGCCGATGTTGCGTCATCTGGCTTTTGTCTGTTTCAGGCACCCGGTTCGCCCTCCTCCGCTGTCATTCTATTTGCGCGAAGGCAGGCGATGGCGTCAACGAAAATGCTTGGAAAGTTTCAATTGCTGCGCCTGATAATTGGAACCAAGCTCGATGCCATAAAGCGCCCTGGGGCGATTGAGCATGTGTTCATAGACAAGCCGCCCGACAATCTGGCCATGTTCGAGGATGAACGGCACCTCATGGCTTCGCACTTCCAGAACCGCACGGCTGCCGGTGCCGCCTGCCGCGCTATGGCCGAAGCCGGGGTCGAAAAAACCGGCATAATGGACGCGGAATTCGCCCACCAGCGGATCGAACGGCGTCATTTCGGCCGCATAAAGGGGCGGCACATGCACGGCCTCACGCGAGACGAGAATATAAAATTCGTCCGGGTCGAGCACCAGTTCGCGGCTGCCACGATCATAAAGCGGCTCCCAGAAATCGAGCACGTCATGGGCGTTACGCTGATCCACGTCGACCACGCCGGTATGATGCTTGCCGCGATAGCCGATCAACCTGTCTTCGCCACCCGATAGATCGACCGAAAGCGCTATGCCGCCGCCCGAAATATTGGGTTTTTCGGAGGCGACCAGCGTTTCAGCGTCATGCAGCTTTGCCAGTTCAGCCTCATCGAGCTGCGCGCGACCCTTGCGAAAGCGTATCTGCGACAGCCGCGAGCCTGCGCGCGCGACAATGGGGAAAGTGCGCGGGCTGACTTCGAGATAAAGCGGGCCGTTGTAACCGGCTGGCACCTTGTCGAACTCCTGTGCGCCATCGGCAATCACGCGGGTAAAAATATCAAGGCGGCCCGTCGAGCTTTTCGGATTGGCGGATGCGGAGAGGTCGGGCGCAAGCGCCAAGCTCTCCAGCAATGGCACGATATAGACGCAGCCCGTTTCCAGAACCGCGCCCGCGCTCAGGTCGATCTCGTGCAGCTTGAGCCGTTCAAGCTTGTCGATGACAGGCGTTCCCGGACCGGGCATGAAGGAGGCGCGAACGCGATAGGCTTTTGCGCCGAGCCTCAAATCAAGGCTTGCAGGCTGGATCTGGTCCGCGTCAAGCGGGCGCGAGGACGCCAGCAAACCGCTTTCAAAGAGGGCTGCAATATCCGCATCCGCCAGAATTCCCGCTTCTCTTTGCGTCATCGACCCAGTAACTCCATCGCATAGCTATATCGACCACGACCATTGACTGTTCACAGCCCCGCTGCCAAGCCTTGGGAGCATCAGAAATGCGGTTTTCCGCAGCTTTCCTCGGCTTTTGCAACCGTTACGGTTGCGCTTTTCACCAAAACACCACAATCCAGCATTGACGACCCTTTATAACAGGCATAAGAAAAAACCGTTCCGTGGTGATTTGGCCGGCCGGCTTGCAGCCACGTTAAAGAATTCGCTAAAACAAGGCCGCGGTTCGTTACCGGCCTTTTGCGCGTTCGCAAGGCCGGTTTTTTAATGGCCGCCGAGGTGTGTGACGCATCCCGGCCGACCAGCTTTTGACAGGTTGGAAAAATGACGACTGAGAATACCCGTAAATTCCGCCCCGCCACCCAGCTCGTGCATGCCGGTTCGCTGCGTTCCAATTTTGCGGAAATGTCGGAAGCGATGTTTTTGACGCAGGGTTTTTTGTACCCCAATGCGGAAGCGGCTGAAGCGCGTTTCAAGGGCGAAGATCCGGGTTTCATCTATTCACGTTATGCCAACCCGACCACCGACATGTTTGAAAAGCGCATGTGCGCACTGGAAGGGGCCGAGGA
>JAATGD010000358.1 GCA_015654965.1 Hyphomicrobiales bacterium | reverse complement strand
TCTTCTTCATCCAGGATGCCATCCGTTTTCCCGACATGGTCCATGCTGTCAAAGAAGAACCCGACCGCGCTTTCCCGCAAGCCCAGTCGGCTCACGACAACTTTTGGGATTTCATCAGCCTGACGCCTGAATCCTTGCATATGATCATGTGGGTTATGTCAGATCGTGGTATTCCACGTTCCTTCCGCTTCATGGAAGGCTTCGGCGTCCATACTTTCAGGTTCGTGAATGCAAAAGACCAATCGACGTTCGTCAAGTTCATCTGGAAGCCGAAACTCGGTCTCCAATCGGTCGTCTGGAACGAGGCGGTGAAGATTAACGGCGCCGATCCCGATTTTCACCGGCGCGACTTATGGACAGCAATCAAGACTGGCAACTTCCCTGAATGGGAATTGTGTGTGCAACTTTTCGATCAGGAATTTGCCGACAGCTTCGATTTCGACGTGCTCGATCCAACCAAACTGATCCCGGAAGAGATTATCAAACCGATCCCGGTCGGACGACTGGTCCTCGACCGAATGCCGGACAATTTTTTCGCTGAGACCGAACAGGTTGCGTTCATGACACAAAACGTTCCACCCGGCATCGACTTCTCGAACGATCCGCTGCTTCAGGGGCGCAATTTTTCCTATCTCGACACACAATTGAAAAGGCTGGGCAGTTCCAACTTCACCCATATCCCCATCAATGCGCCCAAGTGTCCGTTCCACCATTTCCAGCAGGATGGACATATGGCAATGCGAAACCCTGTCGGAAGAGCTAACTATCAGCCAAACTCATGGGGTGAAGGCCCCCGCCCCGATCCCAAACGTGGCTTCCGGTCGTTCGCCGCAGAGGAAAACGGTCAAAAGGTTCGCCTGCGGCCGGAGAGCTTTGCCGATCACTATAGCCAGGCCCGACAGTTCTATCTGAGCCAGACCGCAGCAGAGCAGAAGCATATCGCAATGGCGCTGACCTTTGAACTTTCAAAGGTGGAAACGCCTGTGATCCGCGAACGCGTTGTATCGCACCTGCTGAACATCGATACCAATCTCGCAAAGACGGTTGCAGACAAGCTCGGCATCCGCAAAATGCCAAAGGCGGCGGAAGCGGCCGTACCGGTGCGCGATAATCTCGCGCCTTCCCCTGCACTCAGTATCATCGAAAACGGACCTGACAGCTTCAAGGGAAGAAAAATCGGTGTTCTGGTTGCGAACGGAACCGACCCCGATATTGTGGCGGCACTTCGGCAGGCCGCGAATAAGGAGGGCGCGATGGTGGAACTGATCGCACCGATGGTCGGAGGTTTCGAGGCATCCGATGGCAATTGGATGGAGGCAGACCATATGATTGATGGCGGCCCATCCGTATTGTTTGATGCAGTGGCGATTGTGCTATCTGAAGAAACGGCCGAAAAGCTGACCGGCGAAGCGACGGCACGCGACTTTGTTGCGGATGCGTTTGCCCACTGCAAGTTTATAGGTTTTACGGCGGGCGCGATGCCATTACTTGCCAAGGCTGGAATTGAACCCGACTTGGATGAAGGGCTGATCCCGCTCGAGGATGCTAAGTCTGTGCCGGACTTCGTGGTATCCTGCCGCAAACTGCGCCTCTGGGAACGAGAAAATGCCGTGAGGCTCTGATGCAATAGTATCGGACCGATGCGTCAAGCCGCCTGGAAGGAAAAAGAAACGCGGTCCGGCCTTAGCCGGGCCGTTTACTGTCTCACAGTCAATTCTACACAGCTGGTATTGCTCATGAAGAACATTGCTATTGTTGGCGCCGGTCCGACCGGGATTTATACTTTTTTCTCGCTGCTTAAAGCGGGCGCTCCTCTCTCCATCTCGATTTATGAACAGGCCGCTGAAGCCGGTGTCGGCATGCCATACAGCGATGACGAAAACAGCCGCATGATGCTGGCCAACATCGCCAGCATTGAGATACCGCCACTCACCGCCACCTATCTGGAGTGGCTGCGTGACCAGAATGATAAGCGTTTAGCCCGATACGGCGTGGACAAAGCCACCCTCAACGACAGACAGTTTCTGCCGCGCATTTTGCTAGGGGAATATTTCCGGGATCAGTTTCTGACCCTTGTCGATATTGCCTGCAACAACGGATTTGACGTGGTCGTGCATGAATGCTGCGAGATAACCGACGTCGAAGCCACACCGGATGGCGTGAAACTCTGGGCTGAGGGCAAACCCGTCTCAAAACTCTTTGATCTCGCGGTCATTGCCACCGGACATGTCTGGCCCGAGGAAGACGAAGCAACGCGCAGCTATTTTCCAAGCCCGTGGTCGGGATTGATCGACGCCAGAATACCGGCATCAAGAGTGGGCATCATGGGCACGTCGCTCAGCGCAATCGATGCCGCCATGGCAGTCGTTGCGCAACATGGCTCGTTCACCGAAGAGCATAACGGTGAGCTTCTCTTTGATCTTGCACCCGAAAGTGATGGGCTGGCGATCACGCTGATGTCGCGCTCGGGCATTCTACCGGAAGCAGATTCTTATTGCCCGATCCCGTATGAACCATTGAAAATTGCGACAGAGCAGGCAATTGAAAAGGAGATACAAGCTGGCTCATCGGGCTTGCTTGACAGGACCTTTGCTCTGATCGCTAGTGAAATCGGCAAAGCCGATCCAGTCTGGAGCAAGCGCGTGTCGCTCTTAACACTCGATGCAGACAGCTTCGCCGATGCCTATTTTTCTGACAGGCAGAAGCATGATGCATTCCGCTGGGCGCAGTACAATCTGCAAGAAGTCGAGCGTAACAAGCGCGACAAGCACACCATTCCATGGCGCTATGCGATCCTTCGCCTGCACGAGGCGGTGCAGGACATCGTGCCTCATCTGAACGAACAGGATCGTGAGCGCTTCGATGAAGGTGTGGCCAAGGTGTTCACCGACAACTATGCCGCTATACCGTCGGAATCGATCCGCAGGCTTTTGGCGCTGCGCAAGGCTGGCCTGATAGACGTGCTGGAACTCGGGCAAAAATACGAAATGGACATCGGGGACAATCACACTGTCATCACCATTGGCGACGACAAATGGACCTTTGACGTCTTCATCGATGCACGCGGCCAAAAGCCGCTCAAAACCAAGGATTTGCCATTTGCATCCTTGCGGCGACAGCTCCTGTCGCGCGGTGAGGAAATTCCCGATGTCGGCGAGGATTACACCTTACAGGTGCCGAACGTGGGCCATGGCAAGATTGCGTTTGGTGCACTGCCCTATCTCATGCATGATCGGCCCTTCGTGCAGGGGATCACGGCAAGTGCTGACATTGGATCGGCTATTGCCAAAGCCACTAAAGGTCGGGCGCACCGAACGCGCAGACGGCTGCCTTTCTTCGATCTTTCATGATGGTCATATGTTTAGTTTCTCGCTGACTTCAGTTCACCACAAGCCAAGGCATTAATGGAAGCAAATAAATTC
>JAATGD010000017.1 GCA_015654965.1 Hyphomicrobiales bacterium | reverse complement strand
TGATCAAGGATCCGGGTCCGGGCGGCATGCGCCTGCGCCATGTGCCGCTGGACATGAGCTTTGCCGAATCGTTTAACGAGCGCAACCCCGATGCCTATGAGCGCCTCATCATGGATGTGGTGCGCGGCAATCAGGCGCTGTTCATGCGCCGCGACGAGGTCGAGGCGGCATGGCGCTGGGTCGATCCGATCCTGCAGGCATGGGAGTTGAACAGTCAGCCTGTACAGGGTTACACATCAGGCACATGGGGGCCATCATCGTCCATCGCGCTCATCGAGCGTGACGGTCGCACATGGCATGACAGCCTCTGAAACCTGTGACCGGAAAGGGACGGCATGACTATCGAACGGCATGATTTCGCGAGCGCAACGGAACTGGCGCAGGCGCTTTCCGAAGCGATTGCCAACAGACTGGCTTCCGCAATCGCCAAGCGGGGACAGGCCACGCTTGCCGTTTCCGGCGGTACCACACCGCTCAAACTGTTCGAGATTCTCTCGCGCAAGATGATAGACTGGAACCTCGTCACCATCACATTGGTCGATGAGCGTTTCGTGGCCGCCGACAATGACCGCTCCAATGAAAAACTGGTGCGCGATCACCTGTTACGCGATCATGCCGGTGTCGCGAGATTCGTGGGACTCTACAATCCCGCGACATCGGTTGAAGCTGCGGCTCTGGCCGCAGCAAGCCGTATCGACGCGCTGCACCGTCCTTTCGATGTGGTGGTGCTCGGCATGGGCAATGACGGGCATACCGCGTCCTTCTTCCCCAATGCCGACCGTCTCGATCAGGCCACCGATCCCAAAACCCGGGCGCTGGTGCTGCCGATACAGGCGGAAGGGGCGGGCGAAAAACGCCTGACGCTGACCCTGCCGCTGATCGTGGAGGCGCATATGCTGGTGCTCCACATCGAGGGCGCGGCCAAACAGGCAACGCTTGAAAAAGCGCTTGCCGGTGATGATGTCAATGAAATGCCCGTGCGCGCGGTGTTCCGGCATGCGCGCACGCCGATTGAGCTTTACTGGACCACCTGATCGGGGGTCCCATCAAAGGCAAAGGTGATACCCATGCCGAAACCGTCTGCACACCAACGCATCAAGAGCATCACGGCGCGCATTCGCGAGCATTCAAAGCCGACCCGCGAGGCCTATCTGGAGCGCGTGCGGGCGGCCGCTTCGCAAAAACCCAAGCGCGCCACGCTCGGCTGCGCCAATCTCGCGCATGGATTTGCCGCCTGCGGCCCGCATGACAAGGCGGCGCTGACGGCTGACGAAGTGCCGAACCTCGGCATCATCACCGCCTATAACGATATGCTCTCCGCGCATCAGCCGTTCGAGACTTTTCCCGCCCTCATCAAGCAGGCGGCGCGTGAGGCGGGTGGCGTCGCACAGGTCGCGGGCGGCGTGCCTGCGATGTGCGATGGCGTCACGCAAGGCTTCGCGGGCATGGAACTCTCGCTTTTCTCGCGCGAGGTGATTGCCATGGCAACCGCTGTCGGCCTGTCGCACGACATGTTTGACGCCGCCGCCTATCTCGGTGTTTGTGACAAGATCGTGCCGGGGCTGATCATCGGTGCACTGACTTTCGGCCATCTACCGGCGGTCTTCATCCCCGCAGGCCCCATGACCAGTGGCCTGCCCAATGACGAGAAGGCAAAAACCCGCCAGCTCTATGCCGAAGGCAAGGTCGGGCGCGCCGAACTCCTGCAATCGGAATCGCAATCCTATCATGGTCCCGGCACCTGCACGTTTTACGGCACCGCCAATTCCAACCAGATGCTGATGGAAATCATGGGCCTGCACCTTCCGGGCGCATCCTTCATCAATCCCGGCACGCCCTTGCGCGATGCCTTGACAAAGGAAGCCACTAGACGCGCACTCGCCATAACAGCACTGGGTAATGAATATACGCCGGTCGGCGAAATGCTCGACGAGCGATCTTTCGTCAATGGTATCATAGGCCTTAACGCCACGGGCGGATCGACCAACCACACCATCCACCTGATTGGGATGGCGGCCGCCGCTGGCATCAAACTGACATGGCACGATATTTCGGAAATTTCCGATGTGGTGCCGCTTCTCGCCCGCGTCTATCCGAATGGCCTTGCCGATGTGAACCATTTTCATGCCGCGGGCGGCATGGGTTTTCTCATCCGCGAACTTCTGGACGGTGGCATATTGCATGAGGATGTGCGCACCGTCTGGGGTGAGGGCTTGCGCCCCTATGCAATCGAGCCGAAACTCGGGGCGGACGGTTTGGTCATCCGCGAGCCGGTGCCGGACAAAAGCCATGACGACAAGGTGCTGGCCAAAATCAACACGCCGTTTCAGCCGAGCGGCGGCATAAAGGTGCTCAGCGGCAATATCGGCAATGCGATCATAAAAGTGTCGGCGGTCAAACCCGAACGCCATGTCATCGAAGCCCCGGCAAAGACTTTCAACGATCAGGAAGAATTGCAGGCGGCTTTCAAGGCGGGAGAGCTGACCGGTGATTTCATTGCCGTGGTGCGCTATCAGGGCCCCAAGGCCAACGGCATGCCGGAACTCCACCGGCTAATGACGGTGCTGGGCATCTTGCAGGATCGCGGCCAGCGCGTGGCGCTGGTCACCGACGGGCGTCTGTCGGGTGCCTCGGGCAAGGTGCCCTCCGCGATCCATGTGACGCCGGAGGCGGCGGCGGGCGGAGCGATCGGCAAGATCCGGAACGGCGACGTCATTCGTCT
>JAATGD010000027.1 GCA_015654965.1 Hyphomicrobiales bacterium | reverse complement strand
GCCGAACGCGCCGCCGATCTTTATCTCGAAGGGTTGGCGCCATGGCTGATTTTCACCGGCAAAAGCGGTCACTGGACGCAAGATATTTATCCGGCATCCGAAGCGGAAGCCTTTGCGGAAGTGGCCATCAAACGCGGTGTGCCGGAAAAGGCAATCGCGCTTGAGACGGAGGCCACCAATATTGGTGAAAATATCCGTTTTTCGCTCGGCAAGATGGTTTCCGGCACGATCAGCCCGATTTTTGTCACCAAACCGCAGACGCAGCGCCGCGTGCAGGCAAGTGTTCCCAAGCAATGGCCCGCGGCCAAGGCGCTCGTCACAGCTCCCCTCACCTCTTTTGAGGATCAGCCGACCGTAACCCATCCGCTCAAAATGCTGATCGATGAAATGACCGGCGATCTCACGCGCATTCTCGAATATCCGGCAAAGGGCTATCAGATCGCGCAGGCGGTTCCAATGCCAGTTATGGAAGCGTATGATTATCTGATCGCACAAGGTTTTACTGGCCATCCCGTTCGTGAACAATCGGGAAATGCTTGAGCTGCGCACGCTTTTGTGCGACGGAAACGCCATGGCTTTGGATATAAAAATATGCGGGCTGAAAACGCCGCAAACGATTGCCGCCGCCCTTGATGGCGGCGCGACGCATATCGGCTTTATCTTTTTTCCCAAAAGCCCGCGCAACATCACGCCCACTGACGCCGGACACCTGCGGCAAGTAGCCCATGGCCGCGCACAGGTTGTGGCCGTCACGGTCGATGCCGATGATGCCGATGATGCCGATGATGCCACGCTTGACGACATTGTGGCGCAGGTCAAACCCGACATGCTGCAACTGCACGGCCATGAAACGCCGGAACGCGTCAACCTTGTCAAACAACGCTATGGCCTGCCAGTGATCAAGGCTTTTGCGCTGCGCGATGCCGCCGATCTTGCAGCGATCACGCCCTATAAAGGCATTGCAGACCGCTTTTTATTCGACGCCAAGCCGCCCAAGGGGGCAGAACTTCCGGGCGGCAATGGCGTATCGTTCGACTGGTCGCTGCTCGACGCGCTTGACGGCAACGTCGATTACATGCTTTCGGGTGGGCTGAACGCTGGCAATATTGTCGAGGCGCTGCAAACGACCCATGCGCCGGGCATCGATATATCATCCGGTGTGGAACGCGCTCCCGGCGAAAAGGATGTGCGTCTCATCGAGGAATTTTTCCAGACTGTCTCGGAGAAGAGATAGGCTGAACTGACGGAGCAATGCGTTGAACAAGCCGGTTGAACCCAATTCCTATAAAACAGGCCCGGATGAAGAAGGCATGTTCGGCATTTATGGCGGCCGTTTCGTCGCCGAAACATTGATGCCGCTGATCCTCGAATTGCAGGACGCCTATGAGACGGCCAAGAACGACCCGGAATTTCAGGCGGAACTTTCCAATCTCTCGACCCATTATGCCGGTCGCCCGTCAAAACTCTATTATGCCGAAGGCCTGACAAAACATCTGGGCGGCGCAAAGATTTACTTCAAGCGCGAAGACCTGAACCATACCGGCAGTCACAAGATCAATAATTGCCTCGGCCAGATATTGCTCGCAAAACGCATGGGCAAGACGCGCATTATTGCTGAAACCGGTGCCGGACAGCATGGCGTAGCCTCCGCCACTGTTGCAGCCCGTTTCGGCCTGCCTTGCGTCGTCTATATGGGCGCAACCGATGTCGAGCGACAGAAGCCGAATGTGTTCCGCATGAAATTGCTGGGCGCGTAGGTAAAGCCCGTTTCGGCGGGCCACGGTACACTGAAAGACGCCATGAACGAGGCGCTGCGGGATTGGGTGACGAATGTTGAAGACACTTATTACCTGATCGGAACCGCTGCCGGTCCGCATCCCTACCCGGAACTGGTGCGCGATTTCCAGTCGGTGATCGGCACGGAAGCACGGAGCCAAATTCTGGAGCAGGAGGGTCGTCTGCCGGATGTGCTCATTGCAGCCGTTGGCGGCGGCTCGAACGCCATCGGCCTGTTCCACCCCTTCCTTGACGATTCATCGGTCAAGATCGTCGGCGTGGAAGCAGGCGGGCACGGACTTGACGGTGACGAGCATTGCGCCTCGATGAATGCAGGCAAGCCCGGCGTTCTGCACGGCAATCGCACTTATCTGTTGCAAAACGATGATGGCCAGATTCTCGAAGGCCATTCGGTTTCCGCCGGTCTTGATTATCCCGGTGTAGGCCCTGAACATTCATGGCTCAAGGATACCGGCCGCGTCGAATATGTGCCGATCCTCGATACCGAAGCGCTTGACGCCTTCCAGCTCTGCACACGCACCGAAGGCATTATCCCGGCGCTTGAATCGGCGCATGCCATCGCACAGGCCGTGAAAATGGCCCCGACCATGGACAAGGATCAAGTGATGATCGTCAACCTGTCGGGCCGTGGCGACAAGGATGTGCATACGGTCGGGCAATTGCTCGGCATGGAACTCTGAGGACATGAGCATGACAACCCGTATCGACACCAAATTCGCTCAGCTCAAGTCCGAAGGCCGTCCGGCGCTCGTCACCTATTTCATGGGCGGCGACCCGGATTATGCGACATCGCTTGCCGTCATGAAGGCGCTGCCCAAGGCCGGTTCCGATGTGATCGAACTCGGCATGCCCTTTTCCGATCCGATGGCCGATGGCCCGGCCATTCAGGCGGCGGGTCTGCGGGCACTCGAAGCCGGTCAGACCCTGAAGAAAACACTGCAACTGGCGGCGGATTTCCGTGAAGAGGACGACACCACGCCCATCGTGCTGATGGGCTATTACAACCCGATCTATATTTATGGTGTCGAGCGGTTTCTTTCCGATGCGAAAAAATCCGGCATTGATGGCCTGATCATCGTCGATCTGCCGTCCGAAATGGACAAGGAATTGTGCATTCCGGCCATGGCCGCTGGCATCAATTTCATCCGCCTGACCACGCCAACCACTGACGACAAACGCCTGCCGAAAGTACTGCATAATGCGTCGGGCTTTGTCTATTACGTCTCGATGAACGGCATTACCGGCTCGGCGATTGCCGACACGACGCGGGTTGCCGATGCGGTGCGTCACATCAAGCAAAGCACCCCATTGCCGATCTGCGTCGGTTTTGGCGTGAAAACACCCGAACAAGCCGCAGCCATTGCGCAGGCCGCTGACGGCGTTGTCGTTGGCACGGCCATTGTCAATGCGGTTGCTGGCGAATTGGACAAGCAAGGCAGGCTGAGCGGAGATCCGGTGGCTGCCGTGACCAGACTTGTCGGTGCATTGGCGACAAGCGTTCGCGCAACACGCCTTGAAGCCGCCCAATAAATAGTCCATTTAACCAGCTCGTACCGAAAAGAAAAAACGGAACCAAACGTCATGAACTGGATCACCAATTACGTCCGCCCGAAAATCAATTCGATGCTGGGACGGCGCGAGATGCCGGAAAATCTTTGGATCAAGGATCCATCGACCGGCGAAATGGTGTTCCACAAGGATCTGGAAAGCAACCAGTTCGTCATCCCCGGTTCCGGCCATCATATGCGCATCAAGGGCAAGGACCGGCTGCGCTTCTTCTTCGATAATGGCGAATACACAACGCTTGACTCGCCCAAAGTGCCGGTCGATCCGCTCAAATTCCGCGACGAGAAGAAATATATCGACCGTCTCAAGGATTATCGTTCGCGCACCGGCATGGAAGACGCGATCATCAACGGTCTTGGCACCATCGAAGGCCTACCGATTGTTGCAACAGTGCAGGATTTCGGCTTCATGGGCGGCTCACTCGGCATGGGTGCCGGTGAAGCGATCATTCAGGGCTTTGAAAAGGCCATCGAACTGAAGCGCCCGCTGGTGCTGTTTGCGGCTTCAGGCGGCGCGCGTATGCAGGAAGGCATCCTCTCGCTCATGCAGCTTCCGCGCACCACGGTCGCCGTGGAAATACTCAAGGAAGCGGGCCTTCCCTATATCGTCGTGCTCACCAACCCGACCACGGGTGGCGTGACCGCATCCTATGCCATGCTGGGCGATATCCATATTGCAGAGCCGGGTGCCCTGATCGGTTTTGCCGGTCCGCGCGTGATCGAGCAGACCATCCGCGAAAAATTGCCGGAAGGTTTCCAGAGTGCTGAATATCTGATGGAACATGGCATGGTCGACATGGTTGTCTCGCGTCTTGAACTCAAATCGACCATTGCGCGCCTGTTGAAGATCATGACACGCCAGCCGGCCAATAGCGACGCGCCGGAACACAAAAAGCCAGAAGCTGACAGCAAGGCGGCATAATCGTGACAGGAAAAGCGGATGCCGTCATTGAACGGCTGATGCAATTGCATCCCAAAGGGTTTGATCTTTCCTTGGACCGTATACGCGGCCTTCTGGAAAAGCTCGGCAATCCGCACCTCAATCTCCCTCCCGTCATCCATATTGCCGGGACCAACGGCAAAGGCTCCGCATCAGCCTTTTGCCGCGCGCTTCTGGAAGCGGGCGGTTTTGGCGTGCATGTCCACACCTCGCCGCATCTCGTCAACTGGCATGAGCGTTATCGCCTTGCCGCCCCCGGCGGCGGTAAATACGTCACCGACGATGTGCTGGCAGACGCCATCGAACGCGTGGAAGTGGCCAATGGCGGACAGCACATCACGGTGTTCGAGATTCTCACCGCCGTGGCTTTTGTGCTGTTTTCCGAGCATCCCGCCGATGTCGTAATCCTCGAAGTCGGGCTTGGCGGTCGTTTTGACGCCACCAATGTGATCAACGATCCTGCCGTCTCGCTCATCATGCCGATCTCCATCGATCACCAATCCTATCTTGGTGACAAGGTGGAACTGATCGCCGCGGAAAAGGCCGGTATCATCAAGAAAAACTGCCCCGTGGTCATCAGCTTCCAGCCTTTTGATGCCGCGCGCGAGGTGCTGATTTCCACCGCCGACCGGCTCGATTGCCCGCTTTCCGTCTATGGACAGGATTTCCTCGCTTTCGAGGAACATGGCCGCATGGTGTTCCAGAACGAGGACGGGCTGATCGATCTGCCGTTGCCGCGCCTTTTAGGCCGTCACCAGCTTTCCAATGCGGCCGCCGCCATCGAAGCCGTGCAGATGGCCGGTTTCACCATTACCGACAAGGCGGCGGAAAAGGCGCTCATGGTCGTGGACTGGCCCGCACGCATGCAACGCCTGACCCATGGCGCACTTTTCGATCTGGCCCCAGCCGCATCCGAGATATGGCTCGATGGCGGACATAATCCGGGTGCAGGCGTGGTGATCGCGGAAACGCTGGGCGATCTTGAAGAGCGCTCGACGCGCCCGCTGTTCCTGATTACCGGCATGATCAATACAAAAGACCCCGTCGGTTATTTCGAGGCCTTTGCCGGTATGGCGCGCCATGTCTTTACCGTGCCGATCCCTTCCAGCGATGTCGGCATTGCCAATGACGAACTGGCCATAGCCGCCCAAAAGGCCGGACTTTCGGCAGAGCCTGTGCATTCGGTCGCCAATGCGCTGAAAATCCTGCGCGACACATGGGCACCCGATGAAACGCCGCCGCGCATCCTGATTGGCGGCTCGCTCTATCTTGCCGGTGAAGTGTTGCGCGATAACGGAACACCGCCCGCCTGAAACAACAAAAAACCCGGCGTAAAGGCCGGGTTTTTTGTTTCTAGCAGATGAAACCTGATCAGGCAGCCGATGCCTTGATCCAGTCGGCAAGGCGGCTTTTCGGAGCGGCACCCACCATATTGGCGGCAAGTTCGCCATCCTTGAACAGCAGAAGTGTCGGGATCGAACGCACGCCGAACTGGGCGGCCAGTTCAGGATTCTCATCGATATTGACCTTGGCGATCTTGACCTGACCGGCCATTTCGCTTGCGATCTCATCAAGCGCCGGTGCAATCATCTTGCAGGGACCGCACCATTCAGCCCAGAAATCCACCACGACCGGCTCGCTGGATTGCAGAACGTCCGATTGAAAATTGCTGTTATCGACCTTTACGGTTGCCATGGGGCTATCCTCTTTTCAAACTTGAAGCGGTGGTCATTTTCAAAGACTCAAACCACAATCCGCTTTCCTTGACTATATCATGTGGCGTGTCCACCGCCATCCGTCAAGTTGTTGTTCGTCACCTTTCCTTGAGATGATTTTAACAGTGCAAGCGCTTGCATGAGCATGTCATCACTCAAGGGCATCAGGAATGGCCCTTCGGTAAACAAAAGCGCGGCCTCAACCTTGCGCCCCGGATAAAGAGGCTCAAGCAATTCGCGATAGAGCGCAAGCTGGGCGCGATAGGCGAAAGGCACGGCGTCAGCTGTTCTGGGCGGCGGGCGATTGGTCTTGTAATCCACGATCAATACGCGATTTTCATCGACACTGATGCGGTCGATCTGGCCGGAAACGGCGTGATCTTTTCCGCCAAGACTGATCGTGCCCATGATCGCCACTTCACCGCGCGAATTTTTCGCAAAGACCGGCGCGAATTGCGGGTCATCGAGAATGGCGGCAACACTTGCCCATGCTCTTTCCCGCTCATCGTCCGGCCAGTCGCTCGCAATGCGTGCCAGATAATCGCGTACCCGTTGCTCGCGTTCAAGGGGGGCCACTTCCGGCAGATATTGCAACAGCGTGTGAATGGCCGTGCCGCGTCGCAATGCAAAGGCCGATGTCTCTCCCTTTGCGCCAAGTACAGGCGACACCGTATCGAGCGGCGGTT
>JAATGD010000225.1 GCA_015654965.1 Hyphomicrobiales bacterium | reverse complement strand
TCACCGACGTCCATATGCTTTCCAGATACACGCAGAGTCATTTGACACACCTCATTTGCGTTACAACGCGAACCAGTCTAATCACAAGATGGCCCAAGAGCAAAGCGAAGCTACATCAAATCCGGCTTCCTTTTCCCGCGCATTCCATCCCCTTCCAGCAAGCCGGAAAACTTTCGGGATTTATGCGGAAAATCCTTCTATAATGTGCTCCGCCACGCAAGGCACTCAAGCCCCGACTGGCATCGCTCCTCTCAAGCAGCCTGTCTGGCGGCCTGTCTTATGCAACGCTCCAAACGCATGTTCGTTGCTCTGCCACAACAATAGCTTTCCTTCTCACCCTTGACCAGCCTACGAGACGCCTCTTTGAGCAGAGAGGCAAGCCGATCAGGGGCACAATGCGAGCGGGCTTCTATTGATTTGGAAGACGCTTGTCAATTGCCTGTCCTGCCAGCGCCCGCTCACATGGAGGATTGTCCGGGCCGTCGATCATCCAGTTTTTCTGATCATAAAGGTGCTAATGTTCAAAAATTCAAAGTGCATAATCGGCACAAGCAAGGCCTATCGAGGGTCAGGATGCGGATTGCCGCGCCTTTTTTTCGCGCCGACGCTGCACGGATGAGGCGATATTCATAGCTTCGCGATATTTGGCGACCGTCCGCCGCGCGATTTCCACCCCGTCCTTTTTCAAGGCATCGACAATCGCATCGTCGGAAAGCACATCATCGGGTGTCTCGGCCTCGATCATCTGGCGGATACGATGGCGCACGCTTTCCGAGGAATGCGCATCTCCGCCTTCGGTTGCGGCAATGGAGGCGGTGAAGAAATAGCGCAGCTCAAAGGTGCCGCGCGGGGTTTCCATGAACTTGTTCGCGGTAACGCGGCTGATGGTCGATTCATGCATGCCGACCGCATCGGCGACGATACGCAGATTGAGGGGTTTCAAATGCGTCACGCCATGGCGCAGGAAACCGTCCTGCTGGCGCACGATTTCCTGTGTCACCTTCAAAATGGTGCGCGCGCGCTGATCGAGACTACGCATGAGCCAGCTTGCCGTCTGCATGCAATCGGCCAGAAAAGTCTTGTCCTCGGCCTTCGTCGCGTTGCTCACCTGCGCGTAATATTCATTGTTGACGATAAGGCGCGGCATGGCGGCAGGATTGAGTTCGATCGCCCAGCCACCATCCTGCATGGCCGTAACAATGGCATCGGGTACGATGGCATCGGCGACAGTGACCTCAAAAGACGCCCCGGGCTTGGGGTCGAGGGCACGAATTTCGCTCAACATGTCGAGAAGATCAGACTGATCGACGCCGCAGAGTTTTTGCAGGGTCACGAAATCGCGGCGCGCCAAAAGATCGAGATTTTCGACCAGCGCCTGCATGGCCGGATCAAAACGATCTTTCAACTTGAGCTGGATCGCCAGACATTCGCGCAGATCGCGCGCAAAAAGGCCCGGCGGATCAAATGTCTGCACGATAGACAGCACCCGCTCGACAAGCTGCGGCTCGACACCGAGATTCTGCGCAAAGCCGGAAATCTCGGCGCGCAAATAGCCGCTTTCATCGAGGCCATCGGCCAGCGCCATGGCGACAAAACGCTCGCTGGCTTGCGAAAATGTCAGCGTGATCTGTTCCGATACATGATCGGCCAGTGATACACGGCTCGCCGTCACCTGATCGATGTCGTAGCCACCCGACCCCTGACTTGCCCCCTGACCGGCCTCGAAGGAGGGCGACTTCCATTGCGCGGCAATATCGGGATTGATCGCGTCAAAACGGCCCGGATCGTCGGGAAAAATATTTTCAAGCGATGTATCGAAGGTCGAGGACAGATTTTCGGCGCTGTCGGGCGCGTGGGTTTCAAACCAGCCCTCACCCGCATCATCGACGTGATTGCCGCCTGCGTGATCGCCTGCCTCCGCACGATCATCCTGCGCATCGGCATTGCCTGTAAAGTCATCATTGGCCGCCTCTATTCTGTCCAGAAGCGGATTTTTTTCAATTTCCAGGTCGAGAAAATGCTCCAGCTCGATATGCGTCATCTGCAACAGCCGGATAGACTGCATCAGCTGTGGCGTCATCACCAGCGATTGCGATTGACGGAAATCAAGCTTCGGCGATAGTGCCATACGTGTTTTCTTCCCCCGGTTACCCCTTTCGGCACCTGCGGAGTGCAATTACCGACTACTGGGATGAAAACTGGTATGAACCTTGCTTGTCAATTCAGAATGTGCGTTTTTTTATCAAAAAGGGAAAATAGTCGCGGGGATGGCGTGGTTTTTGCAACAAAAAAATAACCCTTCGGCAAAAGAGAGCATCTTCTGCCGCAGGGTCAAACAAGTGCAAAAAGATCAAAGCGTGAATTGATCGCCGAGATAAAGGCGGCGCACATCGGGATTGGCAACGATTTCCGCAGGCCGCCCATGGGTCAACACCTGACCGGCATGGATGATATAGGCGCGATCGATCAGCCCCAGCGTCTCGCGAACATTGTGGTCAGTGATCAGAACACCGATGCCACGGCTCGTCAGATGGCGCACGAGTTGCTGGATATCGGAGACGGCAATCGGGTCAACACCCGCGAACGGCTCATCGAGCAGCATGAAATTGGGCCGTGAGGCCAGCGCGCGCGCAATTTCCAGACGCCGCCGCTCACCGCCCGACAGCGACAGAGCGGGCGCTTTGCGCAAATGCGAGATATGAAATTCCTCAAGCAACGCATCGAGTTCATTGGCCCGTTTCTTGCGGTCCTTTTCGACCACTTCGAGCACGGCCTTGATGTTGTTTTCGACCGAAAGGCCCCGGAAAATCGAAGCTTCCTGCGGAAGATAACCGATACCAAGGCGCGAACGGCGATACATTGGCATCGAGGTCACATCAAAACCGTCGATCTCGATCGAACCGCTATCGGCAGGGACCAGTCCCGTCACCATGTAAAAACAGGTGGTCTTGCCCGCGCCATTGGGACCGAGAATGCCAACCGCCTCACCTGCGCGCACCCCGAAAGACACGCCATTGACGACCTGACGACCACGATAGCTCTTGCACAAGCCGCGCGCGACCAGTGTGCCTTTGAGCCGTGTCGTCTTGTCTGGCTGGACGGGCATCGACTGCCCCAGATCAGGGGAAAGCGGATTTTCCATGCGCTTCTCACCCGATATATTGTCTTTGGCAGGCAATTTCACGGTCCCCGCTTTTTTATTCCAGAACAATCCCACGCGTGCTCCGGTCAATTCTGCTTGGGGGCGGAGGTGCCCTGCTGTTGATCCTTCGGCGCCATGATGATCGACACGCGACCCTTGGTCTGACCGCTGCGGCAGCTTTCCACATTGGCGCGGCCGGTATCGAGATGCGCCGTCAGCTTGCAGCCCGTGACAACGTTGTCGCCATCGGTCAACACGACCTTCTGGCCCTCAAGCACCATCACCTGATTCTTGGCGTCATAGCGGCCCGTATCGCCCGTTGCGACCTGAGTGCCGGACTTGAGATAGACCTTGCCGGAAATATCGATGTGATCAATGCTCGACGAATCAAGCCCGCCGACACCCGCGCTTG